>NZ_CP046051.1:1970000-1989979 GCF_013315815.1 Caproicibacterium lactatifermentans | reverse complement strand
ATGTTCAGCTCTCCTCTGTACAGTGACGTTTTTATAGGAAAAAGGCAGTCCAATCCATTATTTAAATGATACACTATTTCATTGTAGCATAAACACGAATATAAGGCAAGAAACGGAAGAAAGGGCTGCATGGGTCTTTTTTTTTGCTCTTTTGGTCCTTTATTAGGAGATAAAAACTTGACAGGCTCTGCAAAAATAAGATATAATGCTATCTTGCAAAGGTTTATTCCGAAAGGAGGTTTTTACCTATGAAAAGAACGTATCAGCCGAAGAAGCTGCACCGCAAGAAGGAACATGGTTTCCGCAAGAGAATGTCCACCAGAAACGGCCGCAAGGTTCTTGCACGCCGCAGAGCCAAGGGCCGGGCACGCCTGACCTACTGATGAAGGCAAACTAAGGGCCACCATTCGTGTGGCCTTTCTTTGTATGTAACGGAGCTGACCGTATGGAGTACGAACCTATCAAAGAAAACAGAGATTTCCGGCGCATTTATGGCAGAGGAAAAAACCTTGTCAGCCCGGTGGTCGTCTGTTATGCCCTGAAAAACCGCTGCAAAAAAGTGCGGATGGGTATTACAACCAGCAAAAAAATTGGAAATGCCGTACAGCGCAACCGTTCCCGCAGGGTTATTCGGGCTGCGTTCCGGGCCCTGCTTCCGCGGATTAAGCCCGGCTATGACTTCATTTTTGTGGCACGCGCAAAAACACCGCACGTGAAAAGCACGGCGGTAAAGTATGCAATGGAGAAGCAACTGAAGAAAGCAGGCCTGCTGCATTGAAGCGGCTGCTGCTGTGGCTGCTGCACTTTTATCAGCGGAATATCTCCCCGTTGCACGGGCCGTGCTGTAAATATATCCCCACATGCTCCAACTATGCCATAGAGGCGGTGGAGCGTTTTGGCCCGCTGAAAGGCGGGCTGCTGGCGTTGTGGCGGGTGCTGCGGTGCAACCCTTTCAGCCGGGGCGGCTATGATCCTGTGCCGGAAAAGAGAGGGAAAAAAGAGAAAAAACAAAAAAAGCGGAAGTCCTGATATAAGGGAGAAAAGTCGTATTATGAATTTTTTTAATAATATTTTTAACGGGCTTGGCTGGCTGATTGGCTACCCGCTATATGGCCTGTACTATGTGGTGCGCAACTACGGTGTTGCTGTCATTTTGTTCACTGTTATTTTGCAGCTGCTGAGTTTTCCCATGTACATCAAACAGCAGAAAACAATGTCCGGCAGTATGCGCATGCAGAAGAAAATGCAGGAACTGAAGAAAATTTACGCCAATGACAAGCCAAAACTGATGGAAGCACAGCAGGAGCTTTATGAAAAGGAAGGCATGGGCGGCATGGGAAGCGGCTGCCTGATGACGCTTCTGCCAATGCTTATCTTTATGGCTATGTTCTGGGCCTACGCCAGCCCGCTGACCAACGTGCTGCATGTGGATGCCGGTGCTGTGTCAAAAGCTGCTGACTTGATTCAGCGTGTGCCGGGGGATGCATTGGCCAGCACGATGGGCAACTATGCTAGTATGTACCGCCAGCTGGACATTGCGAAGGACTTCCACCTGATTCAGCCCTATCTGACAAACATTTTCAGCCCCTATGATATGCAGAAACTGACCACTTTCAGCGGCAGCTTTATGTTCCTGGGGCTGAATCTGCTGCAGACACCAGCAGTAGCGGGACAGTTCTGGAGCACAATTTTTACGACACCGCTGTTTATTCTCCCCTTTGCCAGTATCGCTCTGCAGATGATTGCAACGGTTTATATGACTTACAGCCAGAAAAAAATGGGACAGGCACAGCCGCAGCAGGGCTGCATGACCGTTTTCATGGTGCTGATGCCTTTGTTCTTTGGATATATCACCTGTACGCTGCCGGCAGCTATGAGCTTGTACTATGCCGTCAGCGGCCTTATGAACCTGGTCCGTGCGTGGATGATGCAGAAGTATTATTCTCCGCAGATGCTGACCGCAGAGGCGGAAGGCTCCCATGTTCTGCTGATGAACCAGCGAGAGGCTGCCATGAAACCGCTGGAACCGGAAATTCAGCAGGAGCTGGAGAGCCGTGTGCGCAACTATAACCAGGTTGCGGTGGACAATGCGGCAGCCGGCAAGAAAAAGGCAAAATCCGGCGGACAGAAAAAGAATAAGGGAGCCTTAAAGCCGCAGAGCAAATCGGATTATATGGGCCAGAAAAAGTAACATTTCTGCGCCCTTTTCCCCAGGAGATGTGAGGTCGGGGCGCAGCCACATTTCTCTATATCTGTTGACTAGGTTTTGCATATAAAGGAGGATACTGTGTGATGCGCAGAGAAGCGATTGAAACCGGTGAAACGGTGGAAGCGGCCCGCGTGGCGGCGTGCCGTGAACTGGGTGTGGAACCGGATGAGGCGGAATTTGAAATTCTGGAAATGCCGGTGAAAAAAACACTGGGTCTTTTTGGCGGAAGCCCCGCAAAAGTACGTGCTTTTGTGGAGGAAGGCCCCGCTGAAAAAGCTGCCTCTTACCTTGAAAGTATCCTGAACAATATCGGTTTGCCGGAGTTACAGATAGATGTACAGAAGGAGGAAGGCGGTGCTATGCTTTCCATTTCTGGCGGCGACATTGGGTTTATCATTGGGCACCGCGGCGAAACACTGGACGCCCTGCAGTACCTGGCGGGTTTGGTGGCGAATCAATCGGAAGACAGCTATTATCGCATTACGCTGGACATCGGCGGCTACCGGGAAAAACGTCGGGAAACGCTGGAGGCGTTGGGCAAGAAGCTGGCAGCGAAAGCGGTTAAGTCTGGCCGCAACAACTCCCTGGAGCCGATGAATCCCTATGAACGCCGTATTATTCACACGGCGGTGCAGGAAGTGTCTGGTGCCATCAGCTGGAGTGAGGGCAAGGACCAGACCCGCCATGTTGTGATTGGTCCGGAGGGCGGCGAACGGTATCAGCCGCATAGAAGAAGCGGGCACACGGGATACGGACATCAACAGGGTGGAAGAAAGCCTTACGGCAATGGTTCGCGTCATCGCCCGTCCGGCCCGAGAAACAGCGGCCGTCCGTCTTCGGAACAGCAGGACCGCCACCCGGCGGAAGAGTGTCCGTCGGTGCCGCTGCATGGCCATACCAGCCGGGACAACGAACAGCAGCGATAATTCCGTACATTTTTATTTCTGTTTTTTAAAAAAGAACAGCATCCAATCAGAAATGATACAGGAGCGGCGGGCTTTCCGAGTCCAGCCGCTCTTTTTGTCAAAGGAGGAACTTGTGTTTTGCATACCATAGCAGCAATCAGTACACCGATGGCGCCGGGAGGAATCGGCATTGTGCGTATTTCCGGCGACCATGCTCAGCAGATAGCGGACCGTGTGTTTACGTCCGTTTCCGGGAAAAAATTGACGCAGATTCCGGGGTACACTTCCCTGTTTGGTTCTGTCCATGACGGGGACGGAAGCTTTGACCAGTGTGTGGCGGCAAATTATCGAGCACCCAAAAGCTATACCGGTGAAGATGTAGTGGAACTTTCCTGTCACGGCGGACTGTATGGCATGCACCGCCTATTGGATGCCTGTCTGCAGGCGGGTGCACGTTTGGCGGAACCGGGAGAATTTACACGAAGGGCTTATCTCAATGGAAAGATGGACTTGACACAGGCGGAATCTGTTATGGAGATGGTTTCTGCACAGGGTAAAGGTGCCGCACAGGCGGCCCGCGCCGGACAGGAAGGGCGCCTCAATCAGCGCATTCACTCTGTCCAGAATACATTGACCGATATCGCTTCTCATCTGGCCGCATGGGCAGATTTTCCGGAAGAGAACGTGCCGGAAGTAGAGAACAGCCAGTTGGAAAAGGACCTTTTGGCCGCGGACCACATTCTGCGGCAGCTGCTGGCTGGATTTGATACCGGACGTATCCTACGCGAAGGAGTCGATACGGTGATTGCCGGCCGGCCAAATGTGGGAAAAAGCACGCTGATGAACCTGCTAACCGGCTGTGAAAAAAGCATTGTCACATCCTATGCAGGAACAACGCGCGACGTTGTGGAGGAAACTGTATTACTGGGGGATGTTCCCCTGCGGCTTGCGGATACGGCCGGCCTGCGGAATACAGAGGACCCGGTGGAGCAGCTGGGTGTCCTGCGCAGCCGAAGCCGTGTGGAGGGCGCACAGCTGGTGCTGGCTGTGTTTGATTCCTCGGAACCGCTGCAGGAAGAAGACCATGCTTTCATGGATTTGATTGGCAATATGCCAGCTATTGCGGTTATCAATAAAAGTGATATGGAAAGCAAAATAGACGAATTGTATATTAAAACTAAGTTTAAACAGATGGTATATATTAGTGCTTTGCAGGGAAGCGGTCTCCAGGAGCTGACGGAGGCCGTCAAAAAGGCACTGCACCTGCAGAAGATAGACCCTTCGGCAGGCGTGCTGTTTACACAGCGGCAGAAAGAGGCAGTCCGCCAGTCACATGGAGCACTGACGGAGGCGCTGGAAGCACTGCACGGCGGCATGACGCTGGACGCCGTGACCGTCTGTGTGGAGGATGCGGTATCCGCCCTGATGGAACTGACAGGTGAGCGTGCTTCAGATGCAGTGATTGACAAAGTATTTGAAAATTTCTGTGTGGGAAAATGATTTCTTTCTGCGGCAAAAAGATGTTTGACAGAACTGCCCCGTCCGTTTTACAATAAGGGGCAGTTTTTCTATACGAAAGATGGGCTTGAATACGGGTTTTTAAGATACAGGAGGATATCATGGAATATGAGTATGACGCTGGCCTGTATGATGTGGCGGTGGTTGGTGCCGGCCACGCCGGCATAGAGGCTGGTTTGGCCAGTGCTCGGCTGGGCTGTTCGACACTGGTTTTTACGATCAATCTGGACGCGGTGGGAAACTGCCCCTGCAACCCAAGCATCGGCGGAACAGCAAAAGGACATTTGGTGCGGGAAATTGATGCACTTGGCGGCGAGATGGGCCGCACGGCGGACGCCTGCTTTTTGCAGAGCCGCATGCTGAACCTCGGCAAAGGTCCGGCGGTGCATTCCCTGCGCTGTCAGATAGACCGCAGAAAATACAGCGAAATTATGAAGCATAAGCTGGAGCTGCAGGAGAATTTATACCTCAAGCAGGCGGAAGTGGTGGACCTCCGCCGAAGAGGTGAAGGCTGGCAGCTGGTCACACGCATGGGTGCGGTGTATACCGTGCAGGCAGTGGTGCTGGCGACCGGCACATTTTTGGGTGGACGTGTTTATGTTGGGGAAGTTGGCTATGACAGCGGTCCGGACGGTATGTTCCCCGCGGGCTTTTTAAGCGAGCCGCTGCAGAAACTGAGGCTGCAGCTGCACCGTTTCAAGACCGGAACACCGGCCCGTGTACTGCGCAGCAGTATTGATTTTTCAGACCTGGAAGTACAAAAAGGAGATAATCCAGTGATTCCTTTTTCGTATGATACACAGACACCGGGAAAAAATCGAGCGGTGTGTTATGTTTCCTGGACCAATGAAAAAACAAAGGACATCATTCTAAAAAATATCAATCGCAGCCCGCTGTACAGCGGACGCATTTCAGGCATAGGACCGCGGTACTGCCCCAGCATTGAGGATAAAATTATGCGGTTCCGCGATAAACCGCGTCACCAGCTGTTCATTGAGCCGTGTGGACTGAACACGGAAGAGATGTATTTACAGGGAATGAGCTCCAGCTTGCCGGAAGAAGTACAGCTGCAGTTCTATCACACCATAAAAGGGCTGGAACATGTACAGATTATGCGCTGTGCCTACGCAATCGAGTATGATTGTGTGGACCCGCTGCAGATGGATGCGACCTTAGAGTTCCACGATCAACCCGGCCTTTACGGAGCGGGACAGTTTAACGGCAGTTCCGGATATGAAGAAGCTGCTGCACAGGGAATTGTAGCGGGCATTAACGCGGCCCTCAAAGTGCAGAAACGGAAACCGATGATTTTGGACCGTGCCAGTTCCTACATTGGTACGTTGGTTGATGACCTTGTGACCAAAGGTGTTACGGATCCTTACCGCATGATGACCAGCCGGAGCGAATACCGGTTAGTGCTGCGGCAGGACAACGCGGATGAACGCCTGACACCCATAGGCCGTAAAGTTGGCTTAATCAGTGATGACCGCTGGGAGAGATTTCAACAGAAGGAAGAACAGAAAAAAGCAGAGATACAGCGCGCACAGAAAACGGTTTTTCCGCCGAGTGATACACTGAATCAGATTCTTGTTTCACGTGAAACATCACCGGTGCACACAGGGGTACATCTGTCCGAGCTGCTGAAGCGTCCGCAGTTAAACTATGAAGTGCTGACGCCGGTGGACAAGGAACGTCCGGACTATCCAACTGCCGTTTTTGAAAATGCGGAGATTGAACTGAAGTATGCGGGATACATTAAGAGACAAAAAGCAGATATTGCCGAAATGCGCCGCCTAGAAGGCAAACTGCTGCCTAGACATTTTGATTACACCGAAGTGACTGGTCTGCGCAGTGAGGCACAGGAAAAGCTGAACCGTGTGCAGCCGGCGAATATCGGACAGGCCAGCCGCATTTCCGGTGTCAGTCCGGCAGATATCAGTGTTCTGCTGATTTGGCTGACAAAGGAGCAGAGCAAATGAAGAATATAGAGTCCATGCTGAACGACGGCGCCGCCGCTTGTGGTATTTCCCTTTCCGCGGAACAATGCCGTCAATTCCAGCAGTACATGGAACAGCTGCTGGAATGGAATACAAAAATCAATTTAACTGCGATTACAGAACCGGAAGCATTCGTCCAAAAGCATTTTTTAGATTCCCTATATCCGCTGCAGTGGATTTCTCTGTCCGGACAGCGCTGTATAGATGTTGGTACAGGCGCGGGCTTTCCGGGGATACCGCTGAAGCTGGCAGTGCCGGATATGCGCTTGACACTGTTGGACGGTCTGCAAAAACGCCTGTGTGTATTGGAGGACATCAGCCGAAATATTAAGGTGGATTTCAACTCCCTGCATGCACGGGCAGAAGAAGCCGGGAAAAATGTAGACCAGCGGGAGCAGTACAACTTTGCATTTGCGCGTGCGGTTGCGCCGCTTCCGGTCCTGTGCGAATACTGTTTGCCGCTGGTCAAAGTCGGCGGCAGTTTCTGTGCGTGGAAAGGACCAGCGGCACAGGAAGAACTGGCCGATGCACAGAATGCACTGCAGGTTTTGGGCGGCAAACTGGAGCGTGCGGAGCAGTACACGCTGCCGGATGGCAGTGAACGAACCTTCCTGCAAATTCGGCACGAGAAGCATTGTCCTGCATCGTATCCACGTACCACGAAAAAAATGAAGAAGAATCCCTTATAGTTTTCCACCGTAGCAAGATGGGAAGCACACGGCTTCTGATAACTTTCAACATAGTTTTCAACAAGGAAAGAAGTGAATGACACTTTCTGTTTTTGCCTTCCTTTAATAGAAAAACGAAAGATAACCTTTGCATCACCTTTCTACAAATTCATACAAATGCGTTGTGCTAAGATAGTAGACAAGCAGGGAGGTGAAAACATGCTGGGACAACAGCACATTATAAAGCTGGATATTGATTGTATTTGTCCAAATCCGGCACAGCCGCGCCGCACCTTTGCAGAACAGGAGCTGAAAGAACTGGCGGACAGCATTGCAGCCAATGGCCTGTTGCAGCCAATCATCGTACGGCGTATGTCCGGTGGTGTGTATGAACTGATTGCCGGTGAGCGACGCCTGCGTGCCTGCAGAAGTTTGGGAATGAAGGACGTACCGGTCCTCATTACCAGCTGCAGCGACCGCGAAAGTGCTATTTTTGCGCTGACAGAAAATTTACAGCGTTCGGACCTCAACATGTTTGAAGAAGCGGAAGGCATTCAGCGACTCATTGAAGTCTGGGACGTTACGCAGGAAGAATGTGCTGAGCGGCTGGGACGCAGCCAGTCCGCCGTTGCGAATAAACTGCGGCTGCTGAAGCTGCCGCCAAATGTGCGTGCCTGTATTGTGGAGAACCACTTGACGGAGAGGCATGCGCGCGCGTTGCTGCGTTTATCAGACCCCGAGCAGCAAAAACAGGTGCTGGGGATGATTTTGCGCAGCGGCATGAATGTGCAGCAGACAGACGCACTAGTGAACAAGATGCTGAAAGAAGAGCCAAAGCATCGGCAGCATCAAACGCCGGTTCCCAAGGATGTCCGCATTTTTGGCAACACTATTCAGCATGCGGTCACCACTCTGCAAAAGACCGGTGTACAGGCGGAAACCTACCAGACGGAAACAGAAAAATATCTGGAATGGGTTGTGCGTATCCCTAAAAATGAGGCACAAAATAAACAGACGGACAAGCAGCCCGCCTAAAACCGCTCTATTAAAATTTTAGATTACAAGAAAAGCCTATTTCTTATCATTTTCCCACAATCATTTTCAAAAAGAGGGTTTGCCCCGTGGCAGGCCCTTTTTTTATGTGTTGTGTTTCACGTGAAACATAATACTTTCCGCCCCTTTATTTACCCCTCTTTCCGTGGTATAATAAAGCATATTATAAAAAGGGAGGAGCTGGATAATGAGCCGCATAATTGCTGTTTCTAACCAGAAAGGCGGCGTGGGGAAAACAACGACCGCAGTCAACCTTTCTTCTGCCCTTGGTGCAGCCGGAAAACGGACACTGCTGGTTGATACGGACCCACAGGGGAACTCCTCCAGCGGAGTAGGAGTGGACCGCCGAAAGTTGAAGGTTTCGGTCTATGATGTGCTGATAAGGGACCTTGCTGTTCAGAAAGCTATTTTAAAGACAGAGTTTAATAATCTTTCGCTGCTGCCTAGTTCACTGGACCTGTCCGGGGCGGAGATTGAGCTGGTGGACAAGCCCCACAGGGAAATCATACTGAAGCGTGCTTTGGCCGACATTAGGGACCAGTATGACTATATTTTGATTGACTGCCCGCCGTCCCTTGGCTTCATTACAACTAATGCGCTGATTGCGGCGGATAGTGTGCTGATTCCGATTCAGTGTGAATTCTATGCGTTGGAGGGCCTTAGCCAGCTGATAAACAGTGTCCGTCGAGTAAAGCGCCAATATAACCGCGGGCTGGAAATTGAGGGCGTTCTGCTGACCATGTATGATGGCCGGCTGAACTTAACCCAGCAGGTTGTAGATGAAGTAAAGAAATATTTTAAAGATGAAGTTTTCAAAACGGTTATTCCACGCACGGTACGCCTGAGTGAGGCACCAAGCTTTGGACAGCCCATTCAGTACTTTGACCGTAACTGTAAGGGCGCAAAGGCATACAATGCGCTGGCAGTGGAACTGATTCATAAGCATAAAGAGTGAGGTGAAACAGATTGTCCTCTAAACAAAGGGGCCTCGGCAAGGGGCTGGATGCCATTTTTGCAGAGAATGATACGGAGGACGGCGACTCTTCCATTATGGTCAGCATCAATGACTTGGAACCAAACCGCAGCCAGCCGCGGCGAAAATTTGACGAGGAAGAACTGGCTGGCCTTGCAGAGTCCATCACGCAACATGGCATTTTGCAGCCGCTGCTTGTACGGCCGCTGCCGGACCAAAGCGGTTACCAAATTGTCGCGGGGGAACGCCGCTGGCGTGCGGCACACATGGCGGGTGTTCGGCAGGTGCCGGTTTTGGTGCGGGAACTGACGGACCAGCAAGTGATGGAAATGGCGCTGATTGAAAATTTACAGCGCGCAGACCTGAATCCGCTGGAAGAAGCGGAAGGGTATCAATCTTTGATGGACCAGTATGAAATGACGCAGGAAGAAGTGGCAGACAGTGTCGGAAAATCTCGACCGGCGGTCGCCAACGCGCTGCGTTTAGTGCATCTGCCGCAGCAGGTGCAGGAACTTTTGCAGCAGGGCAGGCTGACGGCAGGACAGGCGCGTACTCTTTTGGCCTTTCCACTGGAGCAGCAGGTGCCGATGGCACTGCGCTGTATAAAAGACGGACTGACCGTTCGACAACTGGAAAAGCTTTCCAAGCAATTCGCCGCACAGCTGAAAGGCAGCAGTCTGAAACACCAGATTCCGTTTTATGACGAAGCAGCGCTTTCTTTGCATGAACAGCTCGGCCGGCGGGTAAAAGTGACCGGAAGCCGAAAAAGAGGCGTCTTACATATTGAGTTTAACGGTGAAGATGACCTGAAATCACTGCTGAAACAATTTGAATAAAAACTAAATTTTGAATCCATATAGGAAATGACAAGAAAGGGATATTGGGGGAGAAAACAAAATGATTGATATCAAACTTATCCGTGAAAAACCGGACTATGTCAAAGCGGCAATCAAAAAACGACAGATGGATTTGGACGGCGTTGTCGATGAGATTTTGGCGGTGGACAAAGAACGCCGTGAAGCAACCGGCAAAGTGGAGAGCAAAAAAGCAGAGCAGAACGCTGTCAGCAAAGAAATCCCAAAAATCAAAAAGGCTGGCGGCGATGCTTCTGAGGTCCTCGCAAAGATGAAGGCCCTGTCCGGAGAAGTGAAAGAAGCCAATGCAAAACTTTCTGAAATCAATGATAAGCAGCGGACACTGATGCTGTCCCTGCCTAACCTGCCGGATGAGGACGTACAGCCCGGCGGCAAAGAGCAGAATATTCCGGACCACTACTTTAAAGAAAAGCCGGTCTTCAATTTTGAGCCGAAAAATCATGTAGACCTTTGCGAAAGCCTGGGTATGATTGATTACCAGCGCGGTGCAAAAATTGCTGGCAGCGGTGCATGGATTTACCGCGGCTGGGGCGCACGCATGGAATGGGCAATTCTTAACTTCTTTATCAATGAGCATCTTTCTGACGGGTATGAACTTATTCTGCCGCCGCATATGCTGAATTATGAGTGTGGTTATGTAGCGGGCCAGTTCCCGAAATTTACAGATGAAGTATACTGGATTCAGAACCCGACCAGCAGCGAAAAGAAATTTATGCTGCCGACCGCTGAAACCGCACTGGTTAACCTGCATCGTGATGAGATCCTTTCTGAAAAGGACCTGCCGCGTAAATACATTGCATATACACCCTGCTACCGCAGAGAGGCCGGTTCTTACCGTAGCGAAGAGCGCGGCATGATTCGCGGCCACCAGTTCAACAAGGTGGAAATGGTACAGTATGCCACACCGGAGGGCAGTGACGCCGCATTTCAGGAAATGGTCGGTAAGGCCGAACGCCTGGTACAGGAACTGGGTTTGCACTATCGTGTCAGCCGTTTAGCAGCAGGGGACTGCTCCTTCTCCATGGCTCGCACATATGATATTGAGGTTTGGATTCCTTCCATGGGGATTTACAAGGAAGTTTCCTCTGCCTCCAATGCACGGGATTATCAGGCACGCCGCGGCAATGTTAAGTACCGTGATGCAAACCGCAAGCTGCACTTTGTGCATACACTGAACGCTTCCGGTTTAGCAACGTCCCGTATTATGCCGGCAATTGTCGAACAGAATCAGAACGCCGACGGCAGCGTTACGGTGCCGGAAGTCCTGCGTCCGTATATGGGCATTGATGTTATTCAGCCGGAGAAATAAAGAACTCACCTGCCTGTAAAGAACAGAGTTGAAAATTGAAACAGGGCTGTTTATCCGCGGAGATTTCTGCGGCAAACAGTCCTGTTTTCAAATAACGAAAGGGGATACTGTACATGAATGTTGAAGCAAATGCGGCTGTTTCACCAGAGGTTTTTGAACGGACTGCCCGGGTTGAAAGCCACCAGATAGGTGCGGACAGCACCATGCACCTTTCCGGCCTGCTGCGCATGGAACAGGAAACCGGTGAAGAGCACATGGACGCGGTCGGGCTTGGGTACGAAAAAATGTACCACGACGGCATTGCGCTGCTGATAACAGAAAATGCGGTGGAGGTTCAGCGAAGACCAATTCGGAACGAGAATCTGCGCATTGTCACACGGGCACTGGGCACAGCAGGTGTGCATTTGTACCGCGATTTCACTTTTTACAGCGGAGAAGAACAAATTGCGCATATTCTGCAGGCAAGTGTCGGTGTGGACTGCCGCACACACCGCCCCATGCGTCCGGAAGAGGCGCTTTTCCATTATCATGTATTCCCCCAGTCGATTCTGCCGCGGGAACAGCGGGTAACGAAACTGCGTGTCAATGAGGAACTGCCGCCGCTGGGGGAAAGGCCTGTCCGTTATAGTGATTTGGATATGAATCATCACCTTAACAATACCATTTATGGCGATATTGTGGAAGACTTTTTGCCGGAGCAATATAAGGAGTGGAAGAAAGTGCATATCAGCTATATGGCAGAAGCCGTGTTGGGTGATATGCTGCAGGTACAGGGAGAACGGCGCAAGAACGGTTTTTTGATGGCGGGCCGAAAACAGGGAATCCGCAGCTTTGCCGCATTAGTACAGTGCTAACGAAAAGAATCTCTGCAGTCCTGCAAAAACAAGAGAATGATGGAAAAAGAGGATATGTTTTCTGCGAAAATTAAGCGAAAAATACAGATGCGCGGCGGATTTGTGTTGAAAACAGGGTTTGCGGGTGTTATAATGGACTATAATTTATAAGAGAGACTGCCCGAATGAAATGCTGTTTGAAACCGCGTAATGCCGGTTTTAACAGCTTCCTTTTTATCAGCCTTTTTCGCGGCAGACAGAAAGTAAAATCAAACTAAAACTGAAATCGGAGGATGCAAGCAAATGGCCTTTTACTTCAAAGAACCCTGCCATACTTTCAATGAATATCTGCTGGTGCCTGGATATTCTTCTTCAGAGTGCACACCGGACAACGTGAGTCTGAAGACACCCCTGACAAAGTTCCGCAAAGGGGAACAGCCAGATATCACTTTGAACATCCCCATGACTTCTTCCATCATGCAGTCCGTTTCCAATGATACACTGGCGGTTGCACTGGCAAAAGAGGGGGGCCTGTCCTTCATTTACGGTTCCCAGAGCATTGAAGCGGAGGCTGCCATGGTGGGCAGAGTCAAGGCTTACAAAGCGGGCTTTGTTCCCAGTGACTCCAACATTAAGCCGGACCAGACACTGGCGGATATTTTGGAACTGAAGAAAAAAACCGGACATTCCACTGTGGCGGTCACGGATGACGGTACTGGTACCGGAAAATTGCTTGGCGTTGTTACCAGCAGAGATTACCGCATCAGCCGTATGCCTGTGGAAACGCAGGTGCATACCTTTATGACACCGATTGAAAAGGTTATCTCCGCACCGATGGGAGCTACCCTGTCCGAGTGCAACGACATCATTTGGGAAAACAAGCTGAATGCACTGCCGGTGCTAGATCAGGACGGAAGACTTCACTATTTTGTTTTCCGGAAAGACTACTCCGCCCATAAAGAGAATGCAAGCGAGCTGCTGGACGACAAGAAGCGCTATATGGTGGGTGCCGGTATTAACACCCGCGACTACAAAGAACGCATTCCGGCTTTGCTGGAGGCCGGCGCGGACGTGCTGTGCATCGACTCCTCCGAAGGATACAGTGACTGGCAGAAGATGACACTGTCCTGGGTACGTGAACAGTATGGCGACAGTGTAAAGATTGGTGCGGGAAATGTCGTGGACGGTGACGGCTTCCGCTTTTTGGCGGACGCCGGCGTGGACTTTGTGAAAATTGGCATCGGCGGCGGTTCCATCTGCATTACCCGTGAAACCAAGGGCATCGGCCGCGGACAAGCAACCGCTGTCATTGAGGTAGCCCAGGCACGCGACGAGTATTATAAGGAAACCGGCGTCTATGTGCCGATTTGCTCGGACGGCGGTATTGTTTATGACCACCACCTGACACTGGCATTGGCTATGGGCGCTGATTTTGTTATGCTGGGTCGTTATTTCTCCCGCTTTGATGAGTCTCCGACAAATAAGGTCAATATCAATGGTCAGTATATGAAAGAGTACTGGGGCGAGGGCAGCAACCGTGCCCGCAACTGGCAGCGCTATGACCAGGGCGGTGCAAAGAAGCTTTCCTTCGAGGAAGGTGTGGATTCTTATGTGCCGTATGCCGGTTCTTTAAAGGACAACGTGCAGACAACGTTGTATAAAGTAAAGTCCACTATGTGTAACTGCGGTGCACTGACCATCCGTGAACTGCAGCAGAAGGCAAAGCTGACACTGGTTTCCAGCACCAGCATTGTTGAGGGCGGCGCACATGATGTCCTGCTGAAGGATTCGGTCAACAATCAATCCAAGTAAGCGTACACTATGCGGCGAAAAAACGCAAAGAATTGCTTTTTTCATTGAAAATATATATTTTTGAAAAGGGCTTGACAAAACAGTGTCCTTTCGGTTATAATAATAAGCGCTTCGCAGCGTGTGAGGCGCTGTATGGCGGCATAGCTCAGCTGGCTAGAGCATTCGGTTCATACCCGAAGTGTCATAGGTTCAAATCCTATTGCCGCTACCATATGGCCCGGTCGTCAAGTGGTTTAAGACACCGCCCTTTCACGGCGGGTTCATGGGTTCGAATCCCGTCCGGGTCACCACTTTTATCTTCCTTTTTTCTTTTTCTTATCTTTTGTTGAGGTATGGACGCGTAGCTCAGCTGGTTAGAGCGCTCGCCTCACACGCGAGAGGTCATGGGTTCGAGTCCCCTCGTGTCCACCAAACAGAATGCGGTTTTTAAACCGCGGAACCAAAAACCGCTCTTGGTAGCGGTTTTTCTACTATATAGATATTTTTGCAGATGACCGGAGGAAATTATGAAAAAAGCAATGATTATTGCGGCAGCTGCAGTACTGGTGCTTTCCTGTGCGGCCTGTGGGCCGGGGGATGTGCCGGTTTCCGGTACCAGCAGCTCTGCCTCTTCTGCGGCCTCGGCGGCTTCATCAGCGGCTCCTTCGCAGGCAGCGAGTTCTGCCGTCAGTGTGAACCCAGCCAAATACAGCGACAATTTGAAGGGCCTGCTGAATTATATGGGCGACAGCCATTATATCGAAGGCAGCGGCGTAGAATTGGAGTATGAGCTGATTGGTGCCAAGGGCGGCCGTCGCTATACCAAGACAATCAGCAAAAACAGTACGGAAACCATTGAGCTTTATGAATATGATTTGAAAAGCCCCAATGCCACCGCAAAGAAGATTCTGGATGAAGTCAAACAAAGCAACAGCTTTACATTGTTTGAAAAGAAAATCCCCGCCTGCCTGAGCAGCAACGGCAAGTACCTGATGGTATATAAGGACAGTGCCAATGGCAGTACAGTATCTTCCCGGCAGAAAGAAATTATAGAAAAATTCAAGGCCTATAAGGCTTAAAAAAGAGGACGTGCCTTTTATGGAAAGGGCACGCCCTTTTTGTATACTCTTGCGGGTGGCGCAGCAGTCGAGCCGCCAAGGGGAAATTCTCTTGACGCAGGCAGAAAAGCCGACCTGCAATTATGGCGAAAACAATATAGGAAATATAGCAAACAGGAAAAAGAAAGCTTTGGGGCCTATATCAATGCAGAAGCGCAGACAAGGTGGGGATGGCACAAGCAGAACGGACAAAACGGTTTTTTGTGACAAACACAACTGTTTCCAAGTGGGAAAGAGACCTTTCCTATCTGGACATTGCACTGGCAACAGATATCTACAGAGAACTTTCTATTTTGGAACATGAATTCTTTAGTCTGCGATGAGGCGGCGGCCGGCAGGCAGAGAGAAGAAAGATGCCAAAGCTTACCGCACATTTTGAAAAAGAAAACAGCGGTTATTTCCTATTCTTATAGATAAAAATATATAATGGATAAAAAATGATAATATGGATCTATTTAGTCCTTGCCAAAAGGACATCGGCTTCGTATACTATGTAAAAAGGCACCCGGGAAAGACCGGGCGCTCTTTTTTCACGAACAGAAGCGATGCTTGCCGATAACCGTAATAACTGGCCGTGAGAAAATCCATTTGCTTGTACTTTTGACGGGATTATAATAGTAGATTGCACCGCCGGACGGGTCCCATCCGTTGATGGCGTCGCGGACAGCTTTGTAGGCAGAATCCGACACCGCCGCATTGACACCGCCGTCCGTCAGGCAGCTAAACGCACCTGGCTGATAAATAACTCCGGCAAGCGTGTTGGGGAAAGAGGGGTGTTCCACACGGTTGAGAATAACTGAAGCAACGGCCACCTGTCCTTCATATGGTTCTCCGCGCGCTTCCGCGGACACAATCGTTGCCAGCAGCTTAATATCGTTGTTGGAGTACTTGCCCTGTCCGCCCGTTGCCATTGCGCTGGAACCACCGCTAATGCCTAGGGCCTGCAGCGTTTGCTTGCCCGCTATACCATCGGCAGTAATGCCCTGCTGTTTCTGAAAGGTGACAACTGACTTTTTCGTGGAACTGCCGTAGATGCCGTCAGTCTTTCCAGAATAAAGGCCCATCTGTTTGAGCTTTGTCTGAATTTTGGTAACCTCTGTACCCTGAGAACCCAGACGGGAAAATGTCTGAGTGCTGCGGCCATAGTGCAGCAGCATTCCGAACGCAAGAAGGGAAACAAGAAGAACAACCAGCACACGCCATGCTGTCATACCTGCTTTTTTCATACCGATCCTCCTTTTAGAGAGAATTGTGCCCCAAAACGTGCCACTCATACGGATTTTAAAAAAAAGCAAAAAAAGATGAAAAAAGTAGTTGACAAAGGGAGAAAGCAGTGGTATTATATATGAGTCGCCGCGAGAGAGGCGCCCGGGGCTAAGGCCTAAGGGAGCTGAAATTGAGGCGGCGCAGGACCTTGAAAATTAAACAACGATGACAAGTAACGGACCCGAAAGATTCCGAGAGGAATGACGAGAAGCTGACTCGTAAAAAAACAGCAAAACGATACGCAAGCGTATCAAAACGAGCTACAAAAGCTCTAGAGTAGATTTGGATGCCGAAAGGCGTTTAGATATCATATTTTAGAGAGTTTGATCCTGGCTCAGGACGAACGCTGGCGGCGTGCCTAACACATGCAAGTCGAACGAAACTTTTTGCTTCGGTAGAAAGTTTAGTGGCGGACGGGTGAGTAACGCGTGAGGAACCTGCCTTTCAGAGGGGGATAATGTCTGGAAACGGACACTAATACCGCATGACATTTTCTGTTCACATGGACGGAAAATCAAAGGAGCAATCTGCTGAAAGATGGACTCGCGTCCGATTAGCTAGATGGTGAGATAATAGCCCACCATGGCGACAATCGGTAGCCGGACTGAGAGGTTGAACGGCCACATTGGGACTGAGACACGGCCCAGACTCCTACGGGAGGCAGCAGTGGGGGATATTGCACAATGGAGGAAACTCTGATGCAGCAACGCCGCGTGAAGGAAGACGGTCTTCGGATTGTAAACTTTTGTACCTAGGGACGATAATGACGGTACCTAGGCAGCAAGCTCCGGCTAACTACGTGCCAGCAGCCGCGGTAATACGTAGGGAGCGAGCGTTGTCCGGATTTACTGGGTGTAAAGGGTGCGTAGGCGGCCAAGCAAGTCAGCTGTGAAAACTATGGGCTTAACCCATAGCCTGCAATTGAAACTGTTTGGCTTGAGTGAAGTAGAGGTAGGTGGAATTCCCGGTGTAGCGGTGAAATGCGTAGAGATCGGGAGGAACACCAGTGGCGAAGGCGACCTACTGGGCTTTAACTGACGCTGAAGCACGAAAGCATGGGTAGCAAACAGGATTAGATACCCTGGTAGTCCATGCTGTAAACGATGATTACTAGGTGTGGGGGGTCTGACCCCTTCCGTGCCGGAGTTAACACAATAAGTAATCCACCTGGGGAGTACGACCGCAAGGTTGAAACTCAAAGGAATTGACGGGGGCCCGCACAAGCAGTGGAGTATGTGGTTTAATTCGAAGCAACGCGAAGAACCTTACCAGGTCTTGACATCCAACTAACGAAGCAGAGATGCATTAGGTGCCCTTCGGGGAAAGTTGAGACAGGTGGTGCATGGTTGTCGTCAGCTCGTGTCGTGAGATGTTGGGTTAAGTCCCGCAACGAGCGCAACCCTTACTGTTAGTTGCTACGCAAGAGCACTCTAGCAGGACTGCCGTTGACAAAACGGAGGAAGGTGGGGACGACGTCAAATCATCATGCCCCTTATGACCTGGGCTACACACGTACTACAATGGCCGTTAACAGAGAGAAGCGATACCGCGAGGTGGAGCGAACCTCAAAAAGCGGTCTCAGTTCGGATTGCAGGCTGAAACCCGCCTGCATGAAGTTGGAATTGCTAGTAATCGCGGATCATAATGCCGCGGTGAATACGTTCCCGGGCCTTGTACACACCGCCCGTCACACCATGGGAGCCGGTAATACCCGAAGTCAGTAGTCTAACCGCAAGGAGGACGCTGCCGAAGGTAGGATTGGCGACTGGGGTGAAGTCGTAACAAGGTAGCCGTATCAGAAGGTGCGGCTGGATCACCTCCTTTCTATGGAGAACAGAGCAGATGAAACAAGCTGCTCGAAATCCTAGGTCGGTCGGATTAAAAGCTTGTCAATCGTTGTTTAATTTTGAAGGCCTTGCGATGCAAGACTTTCAGAAGATGGTGGACGGGAAAAGCCACCAGTATGGGGGTATAGCTCAGCTGGGAGAGCGCCTGCTTTGCAAGCAGGAGGTCAACGGTTCGATCCCGTTTATCTCCACCATGGGCTTCTGGTGAGAACCGGAAAGCCGGGAAATGGGCTTATAGCTCAGCCGGTTAGAGCGCACGCCTGATAAGCGTGAGGTCGGTGGTTCGAGTCCACTTAAGCCCACCAGACGGGGAAACCCGCAGCTGTACATTGAAAACTGAATAAAGAAAAGAATGCGAAAAACGATATCAAGTAAAGTTAGAAAAATTACTACAATTTTGCAATTTTACGAGTTTTAAACTGAGAACCAAAAGAACACATGGTCAAGCTACAAAGAGCGCAAGGGGAATGCCTTGGCACTGAGAGCCGATGAAGGACGCAGCAAACTGCGAAAAGCTTCGGGGAGCCGTAAGCAGGCTTTGATCCGGAGACATCCGAATGGAGCAATCCGGCTGGAGTCATATCCAGTCACTGTACAGTCAATACATAGCTGTACAGGGGGAACCGCCTGAACTGAAACATCTAAGTAGGGCGAGGAAGAGACATCAAAATGAGATTCTGCTAGTAGTGGCGAGCGAACGCGGAAGAGGCCAAACCGCAGGTAGCAATACTTGCGGGGTTCGGACAGCAATACGCATGTGAAACCTTAGCTGAATGGTCTGGGAAGGCCAGTCAAAGAGTGTGAGAGCCACGTAAGTGAAAAGGGGAAACAGCCAGCTGGATCCAGAGTACCGCCGGACACGAGAAATCCGGTGGGAAGATGGGGGGACCACCCTCCAAGCCTAAATACTACTCAGTGACCGATAGAGAATAGTACTGTGAAGGAAAGGTGAAAAGCACCCCGGGAGGGGAGTGAAATAGAACCTGAAACCTTGTGCTTACAAGCACCGAAAGCCCGTCAAAGGGTGATCGGGTACCTTTTGTAGAATGGTCCGGCGAGTAAATGTAACTGGCAAGGTTAAGGACTTTAGGTCCGGAGCCGTAGCGAGAGCAAGTCTGAATAGGGCGTATGAAGTCAGTTGTATTTGACCCGAAACCGGGTGACCTACCCATGTCCAGGTTGAAGTGGAGGTAAAACTCCATGGAGGACCGAACCGACTCCCGTTGAAATGGTAGCGGATGAGATGTGGGTAGCGGAGAAATTCCAATCGAACCCGGAGATAGCTGGTTCTCTCCGAAATAGCTTTAGGGCTAGCCTTGTATTAGATTACCGGAGGTAAAGCACTGAATGGTTAAGGGACCGAAAGGTTACCAAGACCTATCAAACTCAGAATGCCGGATAATTGATGTACAGGAGTCAGACGGCGGGAGATAAGTTTCGTCGTCAAAAGGGAAACAGCCCAGACCCACAGCTAAGGTCCCAAAACACGGTTAAGTGGAAAAGGATGTGGGGTTGCACAGACAACCAGGATGTTGGCTCAGAAGCAGCCATACATTAAAAGAGTGCGTAATAGCTCACTGGTCGAGTGACCCTGCGCCGAAAATTTAACGGGGCTAA
>NZ_CP046051.1:1827500-1967500 GCF_013315815.1 Caproicibacterium lactatifermentans | reverse complement strand
TTCAGGGGCTGGAGGACGAGGGTTACCGCCTGCTGCGTCACGCGGCGGATGCGGTGGGACTTCCCTGTATCAGTGAGGTGGTAGACCCACAGGATTTAGACGTGGCGGCAAAATACTGCGATATGGTACAGGTCGGCGCGCGGAATATGCAAAATTTCCGTCTGCTGCGGGAAATCGGCCGCTCTGGTATGCCGGTACTGCTGAAAAACGGCATTTCCTCTACCGTAGAGGAATGGCTGGACGCCGCGGAATACATACTCAGTGAAGGAAACCCCAATGTTGTGCTGTGTGAGCGCGGAATTCGGACATTCGAAACGGCAACACGAAATACACTTGACGTTTCAGCGGTACCGGTTGTCAAGGAGCGCAGCAGCCTTCCGATTATTGTAGACCCTTCCCATGCGGCAGGAAAACGCAGCTTGGTCACACCACTGGCAATGGCCGGTGTCGCTGCCGGTGCAGATGGCATTATCGTAGAAGTACACCCGAATCCGAAGACCGCTATGAGTGATGCAGCGCAGCAGCTGACGCTGCCAGATTTCCAGCAGTTCACACAAGAGGTGCGCAAAGTGGCGGAGGCTGTGGGACGCATCCTGTAGTCCTTTTGACAAAGACTTGTATTTTCTTCCGGAATCAAGTATGATAGGACTTGTTTCCACGGATTTCTCCGTTTCTATTATATATAGTATAGAGAAAAGGAATAACAGATTCCCCGCGAAAGGAGAAAATATGCAGCAAAGACAATATATTTGCCCAAAGTGCGGATGTATGCAGTACGAAACCGACCAGTTTCAGGCAACTGGCAGC
Source organism: Caproicibacterium lactatifermentans (assembly GCF_013315815.1). Classification (NCBI taxonomy): domain Bacteria; kingdom Bacillati; phylum Bacillota; class Clostridia; order Eubacteriales; family Oscillospiraceae; genus Caproicibacterium; species Caproicibacterium lactatifermentans. The sequence goes on along the minus strand of NZ_CP046051.1, from coordinate 1,966,693 downwards.
AACTTTGCCAAGCTGTTTGATGTACAGAATAAACGGTTTATTACCATTACCTGCTCACAGTGCGGTTATACAGAGCTGTATCGGGCTCAGACCAGTGCCGGTATGAATATTCTGGATTTTTTGATTGGAAACTAATTTACTCTACAGGAAGAGAGCAGCGATGGGATTACTCCATCGCTGCTTTTCTGCCTGCTTTTTAATAAAGGGGATAAAAGATACATTCAAAATGCTGGAGAGGAATTCTTATGAAACAAAAAACGAAACAAATGGCACTATGCGCTCTGTGTGCGGCGCTAACTTGTGTGATGGCTCCGCTGTCCCTTCCGATTGGACAGGTGCCCATTAGTCTGGCAACTTTTGCGGTTATGTTGAGTGCAGCTCTGCTTGGCCCGAAACTGGGTGCTCTTAGTCAGGCCGTTTATTTGCTGCTGGGCTGCATCGGTATACCGGTCTTCGCTGGCTTTAATTCCGGCTTTGCCTGCATTGTAGGCCCAACAGGTGGTTATCTGTTGGGATATTTGGTACTGGCAGCGGCAGAAGGTCTGCTGTATCGCATCTTGAACGGTGGAAAACAGGCGTTGCTGAAAAAATCTGCCGCACTGGTTATTTCCATGTTGGTCGGTACGGCAGCCCTCTATACATTAGGAACCTGTTGGTTTATTCTGGTTACACATACACCGCTGCCGGCCGCGATGATGACCTGCGTAGTGCCGTTCCTGCCTGGGGATGCTGTTAAGATTGCTGCTGTTACCGTTTTGGTGCCGCAGCTGGAGCGCGCATTGGGACGCTTAAATCATGGCTGCCCGGCAGAATGAACCGCTGCCCCTGCGGCCGCATCACGGCCTGTGCCTATTACATTATATAGGAAGAGGGTACAGCGACGCTTTTACACAAAATATGAGTAAAAAAGCAGTCCATCTGCGGGAAGAACCGGACACGGAAATCGTCCTGTGTACACAGACGGACAGCCTTTGCGACAGCTGCCCCAATCGATGCGGCACGCATTGCAGCAGTGAAAAACCAAAGAGGTATGATGAGGCGGTCCTGCGTTTGTGCGGTCTGCAGGCCGCACAAACGCTTCCGTGGCGGGAACTGCGCCGTCGGTGCAGACAGCTTGCACAGAGCGGCATGGAGAGCGTCTGTGGGGACTGTCAGTGGTTTACACTCTGCCGAGAGGTAGAACGCACGTGAAAAAAATGAAATGACGCGCCAGCTACAGCAAGGAATCGGCCGATTTACCCCGAAAATGAGAGCATTCAGATAGGTAAATTACGAAAATCGGGATTCCACCCTTGACAGCAGACACTGCTTGTGGTAATATCATAACTGCAATTCCTTTGCAGTACAGGATTTTTCTGTGCTGTGCACGCTGTAAGCTAAGCGAAAGCCGCCCCGCCTGGGGCGGGGCGATTGTAATATTTATATTGGAGGTTCCGCTCATGTCCACTTATATGGCGAAGGCCCAGGAGGTCAAACGCAAGTGGTATGTCATCGACGCCGAAGGCAAGCCCCTCGGTCGTGTGGCTGCCCAGGTCGCCGTCCTGCTTCGCGGCAAAGAAAAGACAACCTATACGCCCCATGTTGACTGTGGTGACAATGTCATCGTTATCAACTGCGCCAAGGTTGTTCTGACCGGCAAAAAGCTGGAAAAGAAGCATTGGTATCATCATACAGGCTATATCGGTCATTTGAAAGATGTCCGCTATGACACCCTGATGCGGGAAGACCCCTGCGCTGCTATGAAGAAGGCAGTGAAGGGCATGCTTCCTGACAACACCCTCGGCCGCAATGCGCTCACCCGTCTTCGCACTGTCGAAGGCGCAGAACATCAGCATGCAGCCCAGCAGCCCACAGTCTGGGAACTTTGAGGGAGGAGGACTAGCAGATTATGTATGATAAAACACCTTATTTCTATGGTACTGGCAGAAGAAAAAGCTCGGTAGCCCGTGTACGTCTGTATCCTGGCACAGGAAAGGTCACCATCAACGACCGCAGCATTGATGACTATTTCGGTCTGGACACTCTGAAGTTCATCGTCCGCCAGCCGCTGGAGCTGACAGGACTGACCAGCAAATATGACGTTGTCTGCCGTGTTTCCGGCGGCGGTGTCACTGGTCAGGCTGGTGCAATCCGCCACGGTATTGCACGTGCCCTGCTGAAGGTAGACAGTGACAGCCTGCGCCCGGCGCTGAAAAAGGCCGGATTCCTCACTCGTGACCCGAGAATGAAGGAACGTAAGAAGTACGGCTTGAAGGCTGCACGTCGCGCACCGCAGTTCTCTAAGCGCTGATTTATTTATGGAAAAAATGGACTCGGAAGCAAATGCTTCCGGGCCTTTTTTTATGCAGCAGAAAATTATTCACCACTTTTCAACATGCGGGGTGGAAAGCCCTGGTAATCCTTTATATGCTTTGCACCACAATGCGGAAATATAATTATACTTTTTATGGGGAATACAAGATTGAAATGAGGAGAAAAAGTTTTCAACGTTGGTTTTCCTTACGAAAGAGAGAAGAGAATGGACATGGTCGAATTACACAAAGCAGGGATGAAGTGGGTGAAAAACAGTTACAAATATGAAACAGAATGCGACTGATTTGATACTTTTCAGGATTTAATTTTGTCATTCGGTGGGATTTCAGTGAGAAATGACAAACCCGCTGAAAGCAAAAAATCTTTGTCTACCACAGCGGGAAAAAAATACCGCTGTTTTTTTAAATTACTCACCTAAAAAGCTGTATTTTTCATCAAAATAAGGGAGTAAACGTTCATGTAATCTTTGTAACAGAATTGTAATTGTTAAAGTTCATGCATAATGTACAGAAAAGCAGCAGTATGCTGCCGCCAGCCGGCCCGAAAAGCAGGGACATTTTGAATCTTTAATTACTTTTCCGAGAATTTAGTTGTGCATAGTGTACAAAAACTTTAAATTTTACAACTTGACATAGACAGTTTGAACAGGTATCATGCAATCGTTGGCTGCAGAAAGCCAGCCGCCGACCGCATGGTTCGGTGCTGCATATGTACGCTGAAAAAAACAATGACAGAATGTTATGAAGAATTGAAGAGAGTCAGGTGAACCAGAATGCATAAGGCAAGCAGAACGTTACTTGCACTGGGCGCTGTCTTTACCTTTGGGTTGGGCACCGCCGGTACAGCCATGGCCGCCACAGAAACCGCGACCGTGACCAAAAACGGAGAAAGCAAAGCACTTTACATGCTGACGAGCAGTGACACGAACGACATCCTGAAAAAAGCAGGCGTTACCATAAACAACGGTGACTTGGTCCTGCGTTCCGCAAGTCCGGAGGGAAACATAAAGGTTGATGTCCGGACCGCTTACCCCGTGACCGTCGCGGCGGACGGCAATTACTCCATCGTTACCGCCCATTACGGTGATACTGCACGGCAGGTGCTGGCGCAGGCCGGTATAAAGCTGGGCACAGTGGATACCGTCAATGTGCCGCTGGATCAGGTGATGTCGAAAAACACCCGAATTAACGTCAACCGCAACCACATTGTTACGGTAGAAGCAGACGGGGTGAAGTCCCAGGTAATCCTGCCGGTGTCGGCTTCCGCAAAAGAATCCGTCCACAAGGCGGGTGTTGCGCTGAATACGAACGATGAAGTGCGTACCGATTCCGACAAAAAGACCGTTTCCGTTTCCCGTGTCACTTATAAGGAGACTTCCACTACGGAAGAAATTCCTTATGAAACAGTCGTCAAGGAAGACAGCAGCCTGCTGGCGGGCCACACAGAAGTGCAGTCATCCGGCCGCAATGGTACCAGAAAGATTGTGTACCGCACAAAGTACATAGATGGTAAAAAAGATAAAACCGAAAAAGTTTCCGCTTCTGTTGTAAAAGAAGCTGTGAACCGCATTGTTGTCAAGGGAACCAAAGTGAAAGAAACAGAGCAGCCGGCTGCCGAGAAGAGCAGTTCCAGCCAATCTACTGCTAAGAAGACAGCAACGGCTTCCTCCAGCAGTAAAAAGACCACAGCCAGCGGCCTTTCTTACAGCCGTATGCTGACCGGTATGTGCACAGCATATACTGGCGGCGGCACCACCGCCACCGGCTTGCCCGCGGCAGTGGGACGTGTAGCAGTCAATCCGAACGTGATTCCCTATGGCACACGTTTGTACATCACTTCCGCTGACGGCAGCTATGTGTATGGCTATGCGGTCGCGGCAGATACCGGTGGATTTGTAAACACCAGTTCTACCATGGTTGACTTGTACATGAACTCGGAATCGGAGTGCGAAAACTTCGGACGCCGCAGCATGAATATTTACATTCTCAACTGAACAGAAAAACAATAGGGCTCCGTGTCTGCAGGAAAAATCCGTGCAGATGCGGGCTTTTTTATTTTGTATGGAATTTGTTACGATTTGCGCGAATTTATGAAGGATTTGTAATGAAAGTCTTGCAAACCTGAGATAAAAATGCTATGATAATAACAATTACACAAGTTTTTTACTTTATATGGAAAATATGTTTTGCTGTTAAAAGGACACAGGAGGTTTTTTTCATGAACGGATGTATTTATGTGGGACTGCTGCTGCTGGCGGCGTCTTTGCTGCTGAACACATTTTTTCACCCGCAGGTCCAGAAAAGCCGTTCCCTGTGTCTCTTGCTTGCACTGACTGGCGGTATGTCAGTTATCCTGCAGCAGGACAGCGCCGGTTTGGCTGCGGTTGAGGCAGTACTGGGACTCGTTCTAATCGGTTGTACCGTGCTGTCCCTGCTGACAGAGCGGCATGACCGCCGGGCCGCACAAATTACCCGGCGGCGCCGTGCGGAAAGACAATGCTGGGAAGAGGAACGCCTGCAGGAGGACCTCGCCATGGTGGAACGGGAACTTGAAAACGTCACGGAAAACGTTGCTTAACCATATCCACTTTTTCCAAAAACAAAATGAACTGCAGGGCGGGCCGCACAAACAGATGCTATGTGCATAGACTGTAAGTGCGGGGCAAAGCTTTTTAACCGCTTAATCATAGATGGGACCGACGGGCGTTAGATACCCCGCCGGTCTTTTTCTTATTTTCGTGCCGGTATTTTTGTGGTACAATCAGGATAGGAAAGGCGAGGAGGAGCAAACTATGAAAATCGCAGTATCTATTTTGGGAGCGAACTTTGCAGACCTTGGCACCGAGGTCCGTCAGCTGGACCGTGCCGGTGCGGATTGGGTACATGTGGACGTCATGGATGGCCACTTTGTGCCAAATATTACATTTGGCCCGAATATGGTGCATTCCCTGCGGCCGCTGACGGAAAAGCCGCTGGACGTACATTTAATGATTTCACAGCCGCAAGCATACATTCCACAATTTATTCAGGCGGGTGCCGATGTGGTCACGTTCCATCTGGAAGCGGAGGGCGACCCGGCGCAGACCATTCAGCAAATCCATGCGGCCGGAGCGAAGGCCGGTATTTCCGTTAAGCCGGGGACACCGGTCACCGCACTACGGCCCTATCTTTCACAGGTAGACATGGTTCTCATCATGAGCGTGGAACCGGGGTTCGGCGGCCAGAAATTCAACCCAGCCATGCTGGAAAAAGTTCGCTGGCTGAAAAAAGAAGCACCGCAGCTGCCGGTGGAAATAGACGGTGGTATTAATCCGGACACTATCCATGCGGCGGCTGAGGCCGGCGTGGAAATCTTTGTCGCGGGCAGTGCTATTGTTGGAAAGGCGGACTATAAAGCCGCCGTGACGGCGCTGCACCGCGCATCTGAGTAGAGGAATCCCCCTTTTTGACAATAATCGGTATATTCTATTGCAAAATACTGGTACATAGCGTATTTTTTGAATTGCTGTAAATACTAAACCTTACCTGAAAGAATAGGGAGTAACTTTGATGAAGGGGATGTTTGGTATTGAAAGCGACCGGGATCGTAAGAAGAATAGATGACCTGGGGCGGGTGGTCATCCCGAAGGAAATCCGCCGTACACTGCGTATCCGAGAGGGCGATGCTCTGGAAATCTTTACAGACAATCAGGGTGGCGTCATTTTTAAAAAATATTCACCGATTGGAGAAATGTCGTTGTTTTCTACCCAGATGGCAGAGGTGCTCAGCAAAACCGCTGGTGTACCCGCGCTGGTGTGCGACCGGGACCATGTAGTTGCCGCTGCTGGTGTTTCAAAACGGGAATACCTGGAACGGCGCATTAGTCAGGAACTGGAAGACTGCATCAATGCCCGTCACAGCTTTGTGCAGGCAGAGGGAAAGGAACTGCACCCTGTGGAGGGTATGGGAGAATGCGCCGCTGTGGCGATAAGCCCCATTTTGGCGCAAAGTGATGTTCACGGCGCAGTGGTCCTGCTTGTCGGCGGTACCGGCGCGCCCGCGGAAGGCGGCCGATTGACACAGCTGGCGGCCGATTTTCTGGCGAAACAGCTGGAAAGCTGAAAAAGGGCGGCACGAAGCCGTTTTTTTGCGAAACGGCTTGCAATTTACCCGTGTTTATGTTAAACTGGCTAAGGTATAGACTGGAATGGTGAAAGAGTGGGGCGACCCACTCTTTTGTTTGCATTATATACTTTATGAGGTGAAACAATGGCAGCAAGAAAAAAAGGCCCTAATACCGCGCAGGCGGTGCGGGAACTGGCACAGCCGCTGGCAGAAGAACTGGGGCTTCAGCTGTGGGACGTGCGCTTTGTGAAAGAGGGCGCCGACTGGTATCTGCGTATTTATATCGACAAAGAGGGCGGCATTTCCATTGATGACTGCGTCAATATGACGCACGCGGTCGACAAACCACTGGATGCACTGGACGCGGTTGCCGGTTCCTATACGCTGGAGGTCAGTTCCCCCGGCATTAACCGTCAGCTGACTAGACCGGAGCATTTTGCCGCCTGCATAGGCAGACTGGTATGGGTGCGCTTTATCCGTCCCTTTGCAGATGGAAGCCGTGAGGTAATAGGGACTCTGGCTGCTTACAAGGATGCTGCTATGACGCTACAGAACGAACAGGGAGAAACCATGACGGTTCCCACAGCGGACACGGCCTGGGTAAAACTGTACGATGACGATGATGGAGGCAACCATGAAAACGAGTGAGGAAGACATCGGGATTGTGGAATCCCTGGAAATGCTGGAGAAAGAGCGCGGTATCCCGAAGGACTATATGGTCGAGCAGATTTGTAAGGCAATCACTACAGCCTGCAAAAACAGCTATGACAACGACAACGTTTCTGTCTATTTGAACAAAGACAAAAATGAATTTGAAGTATTCCTGCGCAAAGAAGTTGTGGACGATGTTCTGGACCCCAACAATGAGATTATGCTGGAAAAGGCGCGCAGAATTGACCCAACCTGTGTCGAGGGTGACCAGGTAAGCGTACAGCTGCACACCAAAGAGTTCGGACGCATTGCCGCGCATCAGGCACGCGGTGTCATTCGGCAGGGCATTCGTGCCGGTGAGCGCGGTTTGATGCTCAAGGAATTCCAGGCAAAGCACCAAGAACTGGTGGATGCTATAGTAGAGCGGGTGGACCCGCGCTCCGGAGCGGCGACCGTCCGCATCGGCAAAAGTGAAGCACTGCTGCCGCGCAGCGAAATGGTGGAGAACGAAACATTCCGCGACGGCGACCATATCAAAGTGTATGTTGTAGATGTGCGTGATACCGAAAAAGGCCCGCATGCGATTATCAGCCGCACGCATCCGGATCTTGTCAAACGCCTGTTTGAAACAGAAGTACCGGAAATTTACGACGGCACAGTTGAAATTAAGGCCGTTTCCCGTGAAGCCGGTTCCCGTACAAAGCTGGCAGTTTTGTCCCACGACCCAGCAGTGGACGCCGTCGGTGCCTGCATTGGTGCACGCGGCGGCCGTGTCGGCGTCATTGTCGACGAACTCGGCGGTGAAAAAATCGATATTGTCGAATACAGCGATGACCCACAGCAGTTTATTGCCAACGCATTGTCCCCGGCCAATGTCCTTTCGGTGGAGTTGGCAGAGGACGGTTCCCATGCCTGCCGTGTTACCGTACCAGATAGCCAGCTGTCCCTGGCAATCGGCAATAAGGGACAAAATGCCCGCCTGGCGGCAAAGCTGACAGGCTGGAAAATCGACATTAAGCCGGAAAGCGGTTTTTACGGCGATGGGGAAACTGAGGGGTCGGCACAGCAGCCGGAAAAGGAAATCGCTGAACCGGAGGAGTAATCCGCCCACGGCAGTCTGTGTCTGTAAAGCGGCAGTCCCTCTTTTTACATACTGCCCGCCGGCTGTGCTTCATTTATTGGAACGCTTATGTCAGTTTGGTCAGGAGGCCTGCAAGTGCACCAGAAAAAAGTTCCGCTGCGGATGTGTACCGGATGCGGTGAGATGAAACAAAAAAAAGAATTGGTCCGAGTGGTGCGTTCCCCCGAAGGGGAAATTTCACTGGATTTAACCGGCCGCAAACCGGGACGGGGCGCCTACGTGTGCCGCAGTATTGTCTGCCTGCGCCGTGCATGCAAAGCACGCCGTTTTGAAAAGGCCTTTTCCTGCCAGATACCGGAAGAAGTTTATGACCGTATGGAGAAGGAGATGGAACAGGATGCCTGTGAATAAGATACTGTCCATGCTGGGACTGTGCCGCCGGGCCGGTAGAATACAGCTAGGCCATGACCCTGTGCTGGAAAGTGTGCGCAGCGGAAAAGCCCGGCTGGTCCTGCTGGCGCGGGACCTTTCCGCACACACAGCGGGCGGCATTCAATACGCCGCCCAGCAGATGGGCATACCTGTATGTGTATTGAGCTGCACCATGGAAGAAATGGGCGCGGCGCTGGGAAAATATGCGGGTGCCGCAGCAGTGGAGGACACCGGCTTTGCCAATAAATTGAAGACGCTTTGTACGGACAGATGAGATGAGGAGGAATGTTATAATATGATGATTAAATACCGGGTGCACGAGGTAGCGAAGGATCTCAATGTCCCAAACAAGGACGTCATTGATGTCCTGCAGAAATACACTGGCGAAACAAAAAAGCACATGACTGCTTTAAATGAGGACGAACTGGATTTGGTATTTGAAACTTTTACACAGAAGAATAATAAAAAAGACCTAAATGATTACTTTGCACAGCGGGAGGAAAGAGCCGTGACGGTATCCGAAGAGGGTTCGGCAAAAGAAATTCCGCTGAAAGAAGCAGCAAAGAAACAGGAGAACAACGGCCGTCGTCCCGGCAGAAATGCCCGCGGTGCCCAAAACCAGAATCAGAACCAAAATAGGAACCAGAACAACCGACAGCCCGGAAAGCCGCAGCAGAAAGGTGCTGCAGCAAAGCCGAAAAAGGACTCTATCCGCCAAAAGGCAACGATTATTGGACATATTGGCCTTGGCAACGACAACGCTTCCCGCCATTCACACGAGCGCATTGTAGATACCCGCTCCCATGATGTTGAACTGGATAAATACAATGAGAAATATGACCGTCTGGCAAACGAAAAAGTCAAGACAGACAATGTTGTGCATAAGCAGAAACTGAATCAGAAAAGTGCCCGCTACCGCCGCGGCCGTCGGCCCAAGAGAGAAACAGAGGCTGAGCGTCTGCGCCGTATTGCGGCAGAACGCAAGGCAAAGCCGATTACCGTGCAGATTCCGGAAAGCATTACAGTCGGCGAACTGGCACTGCGTCTGAAAGCAACCGTTGCCGAAGTGATTAAAAAGCTGATGCAGAACGGTGTGTTTGCTTCCATCAACGATGAAATCGATTTTGATACGGCTTCTCTGGTCGCAATGGAATTCCACGCAAAGGTGGAAAAAGAAGTCGAAGTCACCATCGAGGAACAGATTATTGATGACAGCGAAGATAAAGAAGAAGATTTGGAAACACGTGCGCCGGTCGTCGTTGTTATGGGCCATGTTGACCATGGCAAAACAAGCCTGTTGGACGCTATCCGCCATACCAATGTGACGAGCAGCGAAGCCGGCGGCATTACACAGCATATCGGTGCATATCAGGTTAAGGTAAATGACCGCATGGTCACGTTCCTGGATACTCCAGGTCATGAGGCTTTTACAACCATGCGTGCCCGCGGTGCAATGGCAACGGATATTGCGGTCCTGGTTGTTGCGGCAGATGACGGCGTTATGCCGCAGACCATTGAGGCAATTCACCATGCAAAGGCAGCAAAGGTCAATATCATTGTTGCTGTTAATAAAATAGATAAGCCCGGCGCCAATCCTCAGATGGTTATGGAACAGCTTACAAAGTACGGCATTGTGCCGGAAGAGTGGGGCGGCAACGTGCCATGTATTCCGGTTTCCGCAAAAACAGGAACTGGTCTGAACGACTTGCTGGAAATGATTCTGCTGGTTGCAGACATGAAGGAACTGAAGGCGAACCCGAACCGTCCGGCAAAGGGCGTCATTATTGAAGCACGTCTGGACAAGGGCCGCGGTCCGATTGCCACCATGCTGGTCCAAAACGGTACCCTGCATCAGGGCGATATTGTTGTAGCAGGCACCAGCGTCGGTCGTGTACGTGCAATGACAAACGAAAGTGGCAGGGAAATTACCTCGGCAAAGCCCAGTGTACCGGTGGAAGTCACCGGTCTGGATAGTGTACCGGCCGGCGGCGATACCTTTAACGCTGTTTCGGATGAACGTCTGGCCCGTGAGCTGGTGGAACAGCGCCGCACTGCTAAGAAAGAGGAGAAGTTTAACGCACGTACCAAGGTTACCCTGGATAACCTGTTTGAGCAGATGCAGCTGGGCGATATGAAAGAGTTACAGCTGATTGTTAAGGCGGATGTGCAGGGTTCGGTTGAGGCAGTTACACAATCACTGGAGAAAATCTCCAATGATGAAGTGCGTGTCAATGTCATTCACGGCGCTGTTGGTGCCATCAGCGAAAGCGATGTCATGCTGGCAGCGGCCAGCAACGCCATTATCGTTGGCTTTAATGTGCGTCCGGACCCGGTCGCGGAGGAAAACGCCAAGCGTGATGGTGTGGATATTCGTCTGTACCGTGTCATTTATGACTGCATTCAGGAAATTGAATCCGCTATGAAAGGCATGCTGGACCCGAAGTACCGCGAAGTACAGCTTGGCCGTGCCGAATGCCGCGAGACCTACAAAATCAGCAGTGTTGGCCTTGTTATTGGCGCCCATGTGGTCTCCGGAAAGATTACCCGCGGTGCCAGTGCGCGTGTTGTGCGTGACGGCATTGTCGTGGCAGATGATACAATCGCTTCTCTGCGCCGCTTTAAGGATGACGTAAAGGAAGTTGTGGAAGGCTATGACTGCGGCATCTGCCTGGAAAAATTCTCCGATATTAAAATCGGTGATATTTTGGAAGCATATACCATGGAGGCTTATCAGCCGGAATAAAGCTGTACACTACAGAAAATGCGTTTTTTACAGGCACAGGTACGGAATCTTGTCTGCGGACAAGGACACTCCGTATGCTGCGCCTGCATTTTCCGACAGGAGGGAATTTTTATGCCGAGTTATAAGCTGGACCGCACGACAGAGGATATCCGCCGCGAACTGACAGCTGTTTTCCGTGAACTGAAAGACCCGCGTGTGAGCAACACACTGCTGAGCATCGTGCGGGTAGAAGTGAGCCGGGACCTTTCGTACTGCACAGTGTATGTCAGCGATATGGAAGGCATGGAGCGCGCCCAGCGGGCAGTGCAGGGACTGAAGTCTGCCGCCGGATTTATCCGCCACGAACTGGGAAGCCGCCTTTCCCTGCGGCATGTACCGGAACTGACCTTTAAGGCAACGGATTCCATTGAGTACAGCGCGAATATTTCCCGTATTCTGGAGGACCTGAAGGAGGAGAAACATGGAAGTAAGCCTGAATGAGGCCGCCGCATGGCTTCTGCAGCAGCAGGACATTACCATTCTGTGCCATCAATCGCCGGACGGCGACACACTTGGCAGCGGAAGTGCCCTGTGCCGTGCGCTGCGCCGTCTTGGCAAGCACGCCCAGGTGCTGTGCTGTGACCCAGTAGGCTCCCGCTTTTCCTTCCTCTTTGCGGGCATGGAAGAACAGAAATTTGAACCAAAAACCATTGTTTCGCTAGATGTGGCGGACGAGCAGCTGCTGGGGGAACTGCAGCCGGTCTACGGCGGTAAAATACAGCTCTGCATTGACCACCACCCAAGCAATACGCACTATGCACAGCGGTATCATGTGGAACCGAAGGCCGCGGCAACCTGCGAAATTTTGTGCAGCTTTCTGCCGCTGCTGGGTGTTCCGCTGGACGAGCCAATAGCAGAGGACCTGTATACTGGCATAATTACCGATACCGGCTGCTTTCAGTTCATCAACACCACACCGCATACCCTGCGAATGGCGGCGAGCCTGATGGAACTGGGAGTACCGACACATAAAATTAACCGCGCTATGTTTGCAACTAAAAGCCGCCAGCGGCTGGAGCTGGAAAAACAGGCGCTGAATCATATCGAATATTATCGAAACGGCAGAATTGCTGTCATTCCGCTGACGTACGCCATGGTACAGCAGACCGGTGCAAGCGATGATGACACGGATGGAATTGCCAACATTCCCCGTTCCATAGAGGGCGTGCAGGTGGGCATTACCGTCAAAGAAAAATCTGACGGAAAAATAAAAGTTTCGCTGCGTGCGCAGCCACCGGTGAACGCTTCAGTTATTTGCAGCCGGTTCGGCGGCGGCGGGCACCCGGGTGCCGCCGGCTGTGCGATGATTGGCTGTAATATGGAAGAGGCAATGAAGAAAATCGTTGCCGCAACAGCGGACTATTTGGAGAAATTATGACCGGAGTGCTGGTGTTGGACAAACCGGAAGGCTTTACCTCTTTTGACGCAGTAGCAGTACTGCGGGGCCTTACCGGTGAACGAAAAATTGGTCATACTGGTACACTGGACCCCATGGCAACCGGTGTGCTGCCCATGCTGCTGGGAAAGGCGACAAGAGCGCTGCCTTTTTTGGCCGAACGGCCCAAAGAATATGAAGCGTCCTTCGCGTTTGGTACGGCGACAGATACGCTGGACTGCACCGGAACGGTGCAGTCGCGGGATGATACACCTATTTCCCGGGAAAGCCTGCTGGCGGTTCTGCCGCGCTTTACTGGGGAGATTCTGCAGACACCGCCTATGTACAGCGCGCTGCGGCATAACGGCGTGCGTCTGTACGATTTGGCCCGGCAGGGAAAGACCGTGGAGCGCCCGCCACGCCGTGTGACTATTTACCGGCTAGAACTGCTTTCTTATAGGGAAACAGACCGTACCGGAACACTGCGGGTGAGGTGTTCCGGTGGTACTTATGTGCGCACACTGTGTGCGGATATAGGGGAAGCACTTGGCTCACACGGAATGATGACAGCCCTGCGCCGGACGGCTGCGGCAGGCTTTACATTGGACGATGCCGTTTCACTGACACAGGCGAAAGCTATGGGACGGGAACGGCTCCTGCAGAAGGTTCTGCCGGTGGAGCATTTGTTTGCGGACCTGCCGCAGGTGACAGTGACCATGCCGCAGGCGAAACGCTTTGCAAACGGCGGCGGACTGTCGCTGGACCGTCTGCACCTGCCAGAGGGACTTTGCGGGAACTGTCGTGTGAGGGACCCTGAGGGGAATTTCCTCGGCCTTGGCGCAGAAGAGAAGGGGAAGGGCCAGCTTTGTGTTGTGCGCCTTTTCTGCACACAGGAGGATGTACAAAATGAAAATCTACCAAGAACTGATACCCTGTGAGGAGCCGACAGCAGTGGCACTCGGTTCCTTTGACGGGCTGCACCTGGGGCACAGGGCGGTCATTTCTCAGACATTGGGTGAACCGGGACTCGTTCCCACCGTGCTCACCTTTGCCCGAAATCCCCTGTGTGATTTGGGTGGAAAAACTGGCGGCGAATTGATGACGCAGCAGCAGAAAGAACAGGTGCTGGAGAAATTTGGTATCAAGCAGCTGTACCGGCTGCAGTTCGCAAGCATTATGCACCTGACCGCAGAGCAGTTTGTGGATGAGGTTCTTATCAAAGTCTGCCACGCAAAAAAAGTGTGCTGCGGGTTTAATTTTACGTTTGGAGAGGGCGGCAGTGCGACCAGCGCGGATCTTACCCACCTGTGTACACAGCGTGGTCTGCGTGTAGCAGTCAAACCAGCCGTTATGGCTGACAATGCACCCATCAGCAGCACCCGTATTCGCGCACTGGTGCGGGCAGGCGCGGTCGGCGAGGCAGCCCGCCTGCTGGGCAGACCATACAGCTACCTTTCAACGGTACAGCACGGCCAGCAGCTGGGCCGTCGGCTTGGAACGCCGACACTGAACCAAAAAATCCCGGACAACTTTGTCCTGCCGCGGTTCGGCGTGTATGCCAGCCGTGTTACCCTGAACGGACACATCTACTGCGGTGTAACCAATGTGGGTATACGGCCCACCGTAGATGGACACTTTGTGTCTGCGGAAACATGGATGCCGGATTATACTGGGCCGGAAGTGTACGGCGCAACGGTATGCACCGATTTACTGCACTTCATTCGTCCGGAAAAGAAGTTTGCCAGTGTGGAGGCATTGGGCAAACAGATTCGGCAGGACGGCGAACACGCAAGGATCTACCTGCAACAAGAATGCAAACAGGCATTTGCGTAACGCGGAAAAATATGCTATACTTGCTTTGCCCATTTCGCGGAGGCCGGCGACTGCCCCACTGGGGGATACCACAACGACCCTCCTCTGCGTATGCGGCAAATATTATAAAAGGTGGTTTTATCTTATGACAAAGGCAGAAAAGACAGAAATTATGAAGAAGTATGCACGGCACGAGGGCGACACTGGCTCTCCGGAAGTACAGGTTGCTGTCCTGACCAAGCGCATCAATGACCTGACTGACCATCTGCGTACTCACCAGAAGGATCATCACAGCCGCCGCGGCCTGCTGAAAATGGTTGGCACCCGCCGCAGCCTGCTGAACTATCTGGAGCGCGTGGATATTGAGCGCTACCGTGCTATCATCAGCGAACTGAATCTGCGTAAGTAATCTGTTTGTGAACCCAATAGAACCGCCGCGGCCGTCTTGTGCGCCTGCGGCGATTTTTTTGCGCTTTTTTGGATTCTCTACACTATTTTTTAAGAAATGCTATAAATATCAGTAGAAATGTACTATAATTTATGCAATCTATATTAATGGGATGAGCATATGAAAAAGCGCAGAAAGGGAGGCTCACTATGTTTGAGAACAGCAGGACCTACCGAACTTCACTTGCAGGTCGTGAACTGCAGATAGAAACAGGAAAGCTTGCGCAGCTGGCAAACGGCGCCTGTATGGTGCGCTACGGTGAAACGGCGGTGCTGTGCACTGCCACAGCCAGCAGCCAGCCGCGGGAAGGTGTGGATTTTTTCCCGCTGTCGGTAGATTATGAGGAAAAAATGTACGCGGTCGGCCGCATTCCCGGTTCCTTTCTTCGACGGGAGGGAAAGCCGCCGGAAGAAGCCGTTTTGGCGGGCCGCTTAATTGACCGGTCCATTCGTCCGCTGTTCCCAAAGGATATGCGCAACGATGTGACCGTGTCCTGTATAGTTATGAGCTTGGACCCGGATTGTTCGCCGGTCATTGCGGCACTCCTCGGCGCAAGCGCGGCACTGTCCATTTCGGATATTCCGTGGGGAGGACCAGTCGCTGCCGTATGTGTGGGCCTTGCACCGGATGGAACTTTTCTCATCAATCCAACGGAAGAACAAAGAAAAGACAGCCGTATGGCTGTAACGGTCGCTTCCGCAGGGGAACGCATGGTGATGATAGAGGCAGGTGCCAAAATTGTTGCGGATGAGGAAATGTATCAGGGCATTTTGACGGGGCACCGTGCCAACATGGAGCTGTTGCCGCTTTTTCGGACTATGCGGGAAGAAATCGGGAAAGAAAAATTTACATATACAGCAGAACACGCCAGCGATGAGATGCAGGACGACGTGGCAGTGTACGCATTGGACGCTGTGCGCGCGGCGATGGATACCAGCGACAAAATGGTGCGGGACACACGTCTGCAAAAAGTGTATGCGGATGTTTTTGCGCATTTTGCGGAACAATATCCAGACAGTGAAAAACAGCTGGACGAGAGCCTGTACAAACTGCAAAAATATGTTGTGCGCCGCTGGCTGCTGGACGAGAAAAAACGGGTAGACGGCCGCGGAATGGACGAGATTCGCCCGCTGGCGGCGGAAGTAGACCTATTGCCGCGCGTCCATGGTTCCGGCCTGTTTACCCGCGGCCAGACACAGGTCCTTACAACCGTGACGCTCGGGCAGGTGAGTGATGCGCAGACACTGGACGACTTGGGTGAGACCAAAGAAAAGCGCTATATGCATCAGTATAATTTCCCGAGTTACAGCGTTGGCGAAACAAAACCCGGCCGCGGGCCAAACCGCCGTGAAATCGGACACGGCGCGCTGGCGGAGCGGGCACTTCTGCCGGTCATTCCCAGCGTGGATGAATTCCCGTATGCCATGCGGGTTGTCAGTGAGGTGCTTTCCTCCAATGGTTCCACGTCACAGGCAAGCATCTGTGGCAGCACACTGGCACTGATGGCAGCCGGCGTGCCCATTCAAGCGCCGGTGGCGGGCATTTCCTGCGGGCTGGTCACGGAGGGCGAGCACTGGATGACCATGGTGGACATACAGGGCATTGAGGATTTCTTCGGAGATATGGATTTTAAGGTGGCTGGTACCAAAGAAGGCATTACGGCTATACAGATGGACCTGAAAATACAGGGGCTGACACCGGCAATGGTGCGGGAAGCCCTGCTGAAAACGCACAAGGCACGTAACGAAATCATTGATGGGGTTCTTTTAAAGGCGATTCCCGCGCCGCGCGGAAAGCTTTCCAAATGGGCACCGAAGATGGAGACGGTGCAGATTCCAGTCGACAAGATTCGAGAAGTTATTGGCACGGGCGGAAAGGTCATTCGGCAGATATGCAGTGAGTGCAATGTACAGATGGACGTCAAAGAGGACGGCCACGTTTATGTTTCCGGCCAGGAGGAAGCGGGCACACAGCGCGCGTTGGACATTATTCACACCATTGTGGAAGGGCCAAAACCCGGCAGAATATACTGCGGCAAGGTTACCCGGCTGATAGACTTCGGCGCATTTGTGGAAATTGCCCCCGGAAAAGAGGGATTGGTACACATTTCACAGCTGGATATCAAACCTGTGAACAAGGTGACAGATGTTGTTAAAGTAGGTGATTCTGTCATGGTTAAGGTTGTGGAAATAGACAGCCGCGGCAGGCTAAACCTTTCCTGTCGGGAAGCGCGCATTGAGCTGGAAGGGCTAAATCCAGCGGATCTGCCGGCACCACAGCCGAGGGAAAATGCCCACCGCAGGCCGACAAAACCCCGTTAGGACAAAAAAACAGAACTGTAGCAAACAGTTCTGCCTTTTCATAGGGGGACGGTGGTCAGATTGCGCCGTGTTCTATATCCGATTCGGTTGTAATGCGCTTAAAGAAAATGGAAATAGACCACAGGGCAGCAATGCCGATGACGGCGTAAATGATGCGGGCAAGCATGGTGGCAGGGCCGCCGCAAATCCATGCAACTAGGTCAAACCGAAAGAATCCGACCAATCCCCAGTTGATTCCGCCGACGACGATGAAAAAAAGAGCAATTTTGTCAAGCATTTTATCATATCCCTCCTTCCCTTTCGCTTAGTATTTGTCTTTCTGCCTGAAATATGATGTTTTCCCTTTCGCAGGTAAAGTATGCTATAATTAAAAGAAAATTTGCCGATGGCGTTCTGCGCTGCGGCGCAGACGGAGGGAACAGAAAATGTCACATATCACGCAAGCAAAACGAGTGGTCATTAAGGTTGGAACCAGTACGCTGGCCTATGAAAACGGACGGCTGAACCTGCGCCGCATGGAGGAACTGTGTAAGGTCCTGTGTGGTTTACAGAATGAGGGCAGGGAGGTGGTTCTGGTCAGCAGCGGCGCCGTAGGCGTTGGTATGGCAAAGCTTGGCCTGCACAAACATCCGGAAGAAATTGAGCAGCGACAGGCAGTTGCCGCGGTTGGTCAATGTGAGCTGATGTTTATGTATGATAAATTTTTCGGCGAATATAATCATACAGTTGGTCAGGTGCTGCTTACACGGGACGTGGTACAGAATCAGGTTACGCGGAAAAATGCAGAAAATACATTTTTAACATTGCTGCACCTTGGCATTATTCCGGTTGTCAATGAAAACGACTCCGTTGCAACGGATGAGCTGGCCGGAAAAAATTTTGGTGACAACGATACCCTTTCAGCAACCGTGGCGGTGCTGTCACAGGCGGATCTGCTGGTTATTTTAACGGATATTGACGGCTTGTATGACGGCAATCCGCGCACGAACCCGCAGGCTAAGCGCATTCCTTATGTTTATGGCATTACGGATAAAATTAAAGCGCTGGCCGGCGGCGCGGGCAGTGACCTCGGCACCGGCGGCATGGCGACAAAAGTATCGGCGGCGGAAATTGCCAACCGTGCGGGAATCCCCTGTGTTGTCCTTTCAGGGGCAAACCCGCGGGATCTGTATGATTTGTTTGACGGAACTGTTTTGGGTACGACCTTTGTACCGGCGCAGGCAAAAAACTAATAATAGGTATTTTCAGGGCAGGGGTTTCTAAAGAAAGGAGCACACATGACACTCATTGAAATGGGACAGGCGGCAAAAGTAGCATCGTCACAGCTGGCAGTGGCCGGTGCGGCACAGAAGGATGCGGCACTGCGGGCAGCTGCAGATGCACTGGAGCAGGGTGAGCCAATGCTGCTGGAAGCAAACCGAAAGGACGTACAGGCGGCGGAAGCGGCGAGGATGCGCCCCGCTATGCTGGACCGCCTGACACTGGATCACACCCGTATTTCTAACATGGCGGACGGTATGCGGCAGGTAGCTGCGCAGGAGGACCCTATAGGGCAGGTCATCGAAGGACGCAACCTGCCAAATGGGCTGGAAATCCGCCGGGTACGGGTGCCGCTGGGTGTTATTGGCATTATTTTTGAGGCACGGCCGAATGTGACAGCCGATGCCGCGGCACTTTGCCTGAAAGCGGGCAATGCCGTTATTCTGCGCGGTGGAAAAGAAGCAATCCACAGCAACACCGTGTGTGCGGACCTTATGCGCGGCGCGGTCGAAAAAACGGGATTGCCGCGGGACTGCATTCAGTTGGTGCAGGATACCAGCCGCAGCTCTTCCACCGGCATGATGCAGATGACCGGCTACCTGGATGTCCTCATTCCGCGCGGCGGCCGTGGCCTGATTCAGAGTGTGGTGCAGAACGCAAAGGTACCGGTTATCCAGACTGGTGCCGGCAACTGCCATGTGTATGTGGACGACAGCGCGGATATTGAAATGGCCGCCAATATCGTTGACAACGCAAAGACCAGCCGCCCCAGTGTCTGCAACGCAATGGAAACGCTTTTGGTCCATCAGGATATTGCAGAAAAAGCCCTGCCCGTTATCGGGGCAAGGCTTTTGGAAAAGCATGTAGAACTGCGCGGCTGCCCGCGCACCCGTGCCATTTTGGGCACGGACAAAGTCGTGCCGGCAACGGAAGCGGACTGGGCAACCGAATACGATGATTATATTCTCGCCATTAAAGTGGTGGACAGTCTGGAGCAGGCGCTGACACATATTGCAAAGTACAGTACCGGACACAGCGAATGCATTGTTACCCGGAACTACCGGAATGCACGCATTTTCCAGCAGCGGGTAGACAGCGCGGCCGTATATGTGAACGCCTCCACCCGCTTTACAGACGGCGGAGAGTTTGGCCTGGGCGCAGAAATCGGCATCAGCACACAAAAGCTGCATGCCCGCGGCCCAATGGGTGTAAACCAGCTGACCAGTACGAAGTTCCTAGTCATGGGCGACGGGCAGGTACGGGCATAATGAGGCCCTACAAAAGCAAATACAAAAGCGCAAACAGCAGGGATGGGTCAGAGTGTTCTTCCTGCATCAGCAGGAGAAGAATACTTAAAATGAGATTTCGTTCGCCGTCCGCAAACAGTGCCTGAAAAAAGCTGGGCGGCTGCGGCGCTTTATCCGCTTTTGGCTGCGTGGCCGCGGGCGGTTTTGGCTGCGCGGCCACGGGCGGTTTTGGTGCAGGAGGAGGGGGAGGTCCCTTTTTAGCAAAGGCGCTGCCGCTATAGCCGGGCGGTGCCTTTGCCCGCTGATACATTTCTTGTGTGCGGCGGATTGCGTCTTTGCGCATTTGCTGCATATTTCCCGATTCTTCTGTAGCCACGGTGGAACACCCCTTTCCCTCTGTATTTTTTACAGTGAGCCCAGCAGCCCCGCCTGTTTCAGCATAGGCAGGGCACGCATCAGCTGCATCAGCCGCAGGGCTTCATCCAGTTTTTTCTGCCGTGAGGTTCCCAGCAGCGGCCGCAGGGCATGCAGAAGGCGGGTACTGTTGTCCTCCTGCTGCATGGCGGAAAACATGGGCGCAAGCTTTGTAACCAGCCCAAGCGTTTCTGTGTTCAGTCCGCCAATTCCAGCGGGCGGCGGTGCGGTTGGGGTGGGTTTTGGTTTTGACGGAGGTGCATTGGCGGCACCGCCGCCGCCCAGGGCACCCATAATGGACTGCATCTGCTGCATGGTTGACGGGTCGTTGAGCATGGCAGAAAGTTTTTGGGCAAGGTCTTCCATAGGTTATTTCCCTCCGCCGAATTTTTTCATCAGTTCTTTTGCCTGCGGTGTTGAAAGTAGCTTTTGGGTAGCTTCCTTGCTGTTCAGTACATTGTTCAGCTGTTGTTTTTCAGTTGGGGTCAGCTGCTGTATCAGCTGCTGCACCTGTTCTGGGGTGACTTTCTGCGGAACTTTGCTGGGAAAGCCCGACAGCGGACGATTAGAACGGTTTTGCATAACAGCGACACTCCTTCTGTGTAAATTATGCGTACTGTCCTTACGATATGACACGGAAAAAGAGGAGGTTCTTACAGAATGCGTATACTGGTCGTGTCTGACACACACCGTGACCGATGGGCTTTGCATCGGGCACTGGTGGCACAGCCGAAGGCGCGAACCGTGATTCACCTGGGTGACGGCGAGGAAGAAGCACGGGAAGTGCAGGCTTCCTTTCCGGAAAAGACTTTTTATATGGTGCGCGGCAACTGTGACTGGGGCAGCAAACTGCCTGCCCGCCTGATAGAAAAGATTGGCGGCGTCACTTTTTACATGACGCACGGCTACGCCGAGCACGTAAAGTACGGCATGGATGAGGTGGAGCAGGCCGCCCGTGAAAACGGCGCGCAGGTTTTGCTTTTTGGCCACACGCATGAGGCGCTCACCGCATACGACAGCGGTCTTTATATCCTCAACCCCGGCTCCCTGCACGGCAGCACGGGAACGTATGGTTATGTCGACATTACAGGGGCCGGTATTGTTACAAATATTGTGCATCTGCATTGACTTATAAATCATGAAATGGTAATCTAATGGTAAAAGTATCCGCGCCAAAAAGACGCGGCATGGAAACTGGACAGGAGGATTTTTGTATGACGGAGTATGAAAAATGGCTCGCGCAGGATTTGGCGGACCCGGACCTTATGAAGGAACTGCGGGAGATTAAAAATAAGCCGGATGAGATTAACGACCGTTTCTACCGCAGCCTTTCCTTTGGTACAGCGGGTCTGCGCGGCATCATCGGTGCCGGCACCAACCGCATGAACGTTTACACGGTGGGGCAGGCAACTCAGGGACTGGCCAATTATCTAAACAAACATGTGCAGGGCCGCCGCCCCAGGGTAGCCATTGCGTATGACAGCCGTATTAAATCCGAGGTTTTTGCCAAAGTCAGTGCCGGTGTGCTGGCGGCAAACGGCATTGCCGCCCACATTTACCCATGGCTGTCCCCAACACCGACCCTGTCCTTTGCCGTGCGGGACTTGCGCTGTGATGCGGGCATCAATGTTACAGCAAGCCATAACCCCGCGCAGTACAACGGATACAAGGCATATGGCAGTGACGGCTGTCAGATTACTGCCCAAATGGCAACGGATGTCCAGAACGAGATTGACCATACTGATATTTTTAAGGACGTTCATTTCATCAGCTTTGATGAGGGCGTGAAGCAGGGCCTGATTTCTGTCATTCCAGAGTCGGTGCTGGACGCGTTTCTGGACGCGGTTTATGCGGGGCGTATTCTGCAGAAGCCGTGCGGCAACCTGAAGGTTGTGTATACACCGCTGAACGGAACTGGCCGTGTGTGCTGTACCCGCATTATGGAACGCCTCGGTGTACAAAAAGTGGACGTAGTGCCGGAGCAGGAGTGGCCGGACGGGAACTTCCCGACCTGCCCATTCCCGAACCCGGAGATTCGGGAGGCACTGCAAAAGGGCATTGCGTTGTGTGAAAAAACCGGCGATGACCTTTTGATTGCCACGGACCCGGATTGTGACCGCTGCGGCATTGCCGTTAAGCAGGGAACCGAATACCGCCTGATGACCGGCAACGAGGTGGGTGTGCTGCTGCTCAACTTCATTGCCAGCGCGAAAAAGGAGCAAGGCCGCCTGCCGAAAGCACCGGTTGTCGTCACCAGCATTGTCAGTACAGATATGGTTGCCGCGGTTGCGGCAACCTATGGGGTGGAAGTTCGCCGTGTGTTGACCGGCTTTAAGTATATCGGCGACCAAATTGCCGCGCTGGAGGCCAAGGGCGAGGAGGACCGCTTCCTGCTTGGCTTTGAGGAAAGCTACGGTTACCTTTCTGGCGGTTATGTCCGCGACAAGGACGCTGTTGACGCCACCATGCTCATTTGCGAGATGGCAAGCTGGTATAAGAACAAGGGTATGACGCTGGCAGATGCAATGGAGGACCTGTACAAAACTTATGGATATTACCGCAATGAGGTACTGAACTTCGGCTTTGAGGGCGAGGACGGCATGGTCCAGATGCAGCAGATTATGGAACGCCTGCGTAAGCATACGCCGACCGAAGTTTCGGGGTTCCGTGTGGCCGGCTGGAGCGATTACCAGCGCAGTGTACGCAGTGACGCCGGCAAAGAAAGCAAGATTAACCTGCCGCAGTCCAATGTACTGGAATATCGGCTGGAGAACGGCTGCAAGGTCATTGTGCGGCCCTCCGGCACCGAGCCGAAAATTAAAATTTATCTGTCCGCAAAGGGTAAAAATGAGGCAGAAAGCGCCGCACTGACCGAAAAACTGGCCGCCGGCGGGAAAACACTGCTTGGCATTTAAGAAGCAGAATTTCTACATAACATAACAAATTGACGAATTGTGTCGAAAACTTTTTTGCAGAAATGCTAAAAAAATTACGATTTTCCTTGACGAACCCACAAAGATGCGGTATACTATAAACAGTACAAAGTTCGGACAAACGTGGTCCGCGCGATATATTGGAATCAGCGCCGTGCAAAAAGATGCAGTCCGCTTTGCGGGCAGGAACTTGTATAATGAGGGCAGCCTTTATGGCTGCCCTTTTTGCTGTCTGCTTGTTTTTTTCAGTGGGCTCCCTTATAATAAAAATAAATTCGGCCGAAAAGGCCTGTTTACAGAAAGCGGGGAAGGGAATGGAACACTGCGGAAATATCCGTCCGGCAGCGGCGGACGATGCGGCCCGGCTGGCGGAAATATATGCGCCTTATGCTGAGGAAACCGTCATTACCTTTGAGGAACAGGCGCCGAACGCGGCGGAGATGGCGCGCCGTGTACAGCAGACACAGCGGGAATATCCATGGCTGGTGTATGAAGAGGACGGCCATGTGCAGGGATATGCGTATGCGCACCAGCTGCAGTCCCGTGCGTCGTTCCGCTGGTCGGCGGAAGTCAGTATTTATATCAGCTGGCTGCAGCGCGGACGAGGAATAGGCCGTGCCCTGTATGAGCAGCTGGAAAACCGGCTGCAAAAAATGGGCTGCATTCAGCTGTATGCGCAGATTGCCGTGCCAAATCCGGAAAGCGTGGGATTTCACCATGCGTGCGGGTATGAGGACATCTATCTTTATCCCCATGTAGCGTACAAACTTGGAAAATGGTGTGACCTTGCCGTCCTGACAAAACAGTTGCAGCTGCTGCCGGAACATCCGGCGGACCTGACGGACTGGCGGCCGTAAAAGCGGACCGGGACCGAACAGGAAGGGGAAATCTGGCGACAATGGACGAAGAGAAAAAAGAAAATTTGAAGCAGCGTGCCAAGCATAACGGTCAACGGCTAAAGGCCTTCTTCTGCTGGGTGCTGCTCAGTGTCGGAATTGGCGCTGTCATTGGTGGCGGTGTAGGCACACTGTTTTATTATACTTTGCAGTGGTGTACGCAAATCCGTATGCAGCATAGCTGGCTATTGTATTTATTGCCGCTGGGCGGCTTGTTTATCGTGTGGCTGTACCATATCTGCGGTGTCAAAAAAAGCCGCGGTACAGATTTGGTGCTGCTGGCTATCCGCTCGCCACAGCCGCTGCCCGCGCGCATGGCACCATTGATTTTTGCGGCGACCGGCATTACACACTTGTTCGGCGGTTCCGCCGGACGCGAGGGTGCGGCCCTGCAGATTGGCGGCAGCCTTGCCTACGGCACGGGACGCCTTTTTAAGCTGGACGAAAAATCCCTGCATATAGTGACTATGTGCGGTATGGGCGCCGTCTTTTCGGCACTGTTTGGCATGCCGGTTGTAGCGGGCGTTTTTGCGCTGGAGGTTATCAGTGTAGGGGAAATGTACTATTCGGCGCTGGTGCCGGTGTGCATTTCCAGTGTGCTGGCTTCCGGCATTGCGCAGAAACTCGGTGCCAAGCCGGCGCACTTTGTGATTGCCGCTATGCCTGGCGGTATTCATTTGCAGACGGCGATGCAGACAGCACTGCTGGCGGCGCTGTGCGGGCTGGTAGCGATTCTGTTCTGTCGCGTGCTGCATCTGGCAGGAAAACTTTACACACGGTTCCTTCCCAATCAGTATATCCGGGTGCTGGTAGGCAGCGCGCTGATTATCGGTATTACACTGCTGGCGGGCACAACGGACTACGAGGGCGCCGGCGGCAATGTCATTGCGCGGGCAATCTGCGGACAAGCTCGGCCGGAAGCGTTTCTCATGAAAATACTGCTGACAGCGCTGACACTGGGTGCTGGCTTTAAGGGCGGCGAAATTGTGCCCAGCTTCTTTATCGGCGCAACGTTCGGTTGCTGGATGGGTGGCCTGCTGGGGCTAAATCCCGGGTTAGCTGCCGCCATTGGGCTTATCAGCCTGTTCTGCGGCGTAGTCAACTGCCCCATTACAGCCCTGCTGCTGGGCTGCTCGATGTTTGGCTACAGCGGTGCACCGTACTTTTTCCTAGCCTGCGCCATTTCCTATGCGCTTTCCGGATATACAGGCCTTTATGCGGAACAGACTATTTTGTACAGTAAATTTCATGCGAAATTTATCAATAAAAAAGCGGAATAAACGGCCGCTTCTGCGAACAGAACATGAAAAAAGCACAGGCGTATGGCAAAAAGCGAGGGGTGCTTTTTACCGAATGTCTGTGCTTTTATTTCAGTTTTACAAGGCTATATGTCAGCGGGCGGCAGGTCCGGAAAACCCTGCTGAATCACACCACCGCCCAGCAGCAGCGGACCATCATACAGCACAGCGGCCTGCCCGGGAGCGGCAGCACGCTGCGACGTGTCGAAAGTTAGGAGCAGGGAGCCGTCCGGCCGGGGGGAAGCCAGCGCTGCTGCCGGCTTTGCCAGGTAGCGTATTTTTACCTGTACGCGCAGGGGCCTGTCCGGTGCGGGAATGGATACCCAGTTGATTTCCTTTGCCAGCAGGGAACGGCTATACTGGCTGCCCTCCGGACCGAGGACAATGCGGTTGTTTTTGGCGTCCAGATGGGTGACGTACATGGGCTGTCCAAAGGCAATGCCCAACCCTTTGCGCTGTCCAACCGTGTAATGCGTCAGCCCGCGGTGTCGGCCGAGGATGTGGCCGCTTTGGTCGACAAAGTCGCCAGGGGCGCTGTCATGCCCACAGTGGCGGCAGAGAAAGCCCGCATAGTCGTTGTCCGGCACAAAACAGATTTCCTGGCTGTCAGGCTTGTGGGCCACCGGCAGGCCGGCTTCCTCCGCTAGGCGGCGGACCTCCGGCTTCGGGAGACTGCCAAGCGGCAGCAGCGTGTGCGCAAGCTGATCCTGTGTCAAACTGTACAGCACATAGCTTTGGTCTTTGTTGGTGGGGGAGGCCAGCAGCTGCCAGCGGCCATTTTCACCCTTTTGTATGCTGGCGTAGTGTCCGGTGGCAATCGCATCACAGCCGAGTGTTTGTGCACGCTGCAGCATGGCGCCGAATTTCAGCCAGCGGTTGCAGCGAATACAGGGGTTCGGCGTGTGGCCGGCATTATACTCTGCGACAAAATTGTCAATGACTTTTTCTGAAAACAAGTCTGTAAAATTAAATACAAAATGGTCTATGCCGAGCGCATAGCAAACACGGCGCGCGTCCTGTACATCTTTGTAGGAGCAGCAGCCGCCGTCCCGCGGGGGAAAGGCGGGGTCGTCCAGATGCAGGCGCAGTGTGCAGCCGGTAACCTGCCAGCCCTGCTGCTGCAGCAAAAGAGCAGCAACGCTGCTGTCGACGCCGCCGCTCATACCAACTAATACTTTTCCTTTCACGCCTGTGGTTCCTCCGGAGCTGCCTCTTCATCGGCAGGCGTTACAGCAGGAGCAGCGGGTTTTTCCTGCGGATGGTTAGCACTGTCGCTTTCGGATGGAACTGGTTCGTCAGCCGGTGCGGCGTTCTGTGAATTATCCGCCGGTGTTTCCGGCTCAGTGGGAGCCCAGCCTTCAGCGACATCCGAGTCCATGCCGTACTGGCAGTTACCGCAGTCACTGTCACACTCAGTACATCTGTCTTTCTGCGCAGCTTCTGCGTCATTTTCTTCGCGGATTTCTTCCAAACGCTGGAACGCGTGCTTTAGACGGCGGTCACTTTCATCGATGGAATCGCACAGGGCTTCCGCTTCGGGGTTACCCTGACCGCGCATATGCTCATAGTAATATTTCCCCAGTGCAACGTAGGCACGGGCGCGTTCCTCGCGGTCATTCCGAATGACAATGCGCAGGCGGTTTACAACAGCGGTGCGGTGGTTTTTGTCCCGCAGGCCGCCGAATGTGTCGGAAATTTGTTTTCCAAGGTCGTTAAAAAGTCCCATAATACATCCCTCCATACCGCACAGGCGGAAATGCCGTGCGGAAAATAAGCGTTGCGGTACTCATAAACGAAAAGTTACATATCTATTATACCGCATCTTCATTTTTTTGAACAGTAAAAAAATGTGCGGATACAGTGTTTTCAGTGAAGGAATAAAAATTATGTCAAAAGGGGGTTTCTGGTAGGCATTCGGCGCGAAATGTGGTATAATAAACAGAATTCATTTGGAGAATGGGAATGAACACGGGGGTGTTTTTCTTTTATGTCTACACAGGTAAACAAGGACGTATGTTGTCCGCAGTGCGGCAAGCCGGTGCGCACCAAAATGTGGACTGGAATCAGCGCGGACACAGAGCCGCTTCTGCGGCAGAAAGTACGGGATGAAACACTGTTTGATTGGCAGTGCCCGCACTGCGGCTATCAGGCAGAGCTGGTCTATCCGTGCCTTTACCACGATAAAAATCACAAATTTATGATTTACCTGGTACCGGAGGGAAACGAAAAAAGTCTGCGGAAAGTGGAAGTAGACAAACGCTTCCCGCAGCTTGCCGGTGTCAAGAAGCGTGAAGTCGCTTCCCCCATGGAGTTAAAGGAAAAAGTGCTGATTTTTGAGGCCGGTTTGGACGACATGGGCGTTGAACTGGTGAAGTCCGGTCTGGCGGGCATTGTGGAAGAGCGCCAGCACGTATCCGTGGAGGCAGGCTGTTTTTGCTTTGCCAATACGGAAGCGGACCGTATGGGTTTTGTCTTTTTCATTGACGGAAAAGAAGAGCCAATCAAAAAAGCCACCCGCTTTGCTACTTACGAAAAAGCAATGGAAATCAGCCATGACTGCGGCGGTGAGCAGGGGGATGACTTTGTCCGCGTGGACGGCGGGGCTGCTGCCCGCGTACTGGAAACCTATCAGCGCACATAACAAAAAAATAAGCCCGCCCCAAACAGGGCAGGCTGTCAAAAAGGGTTTTCCGCTGTTTTTACAGCGGAAAGCCCTTTTGCTGTCGAACAAATGGAGTTTATGGTTTTTGCAGGAACTGACAGCTGTACTGCAGGGAACGCTGCAGCCGCCGGGAGGCACGCTTTAAGTGCCCGCATACGGTGGAGGGCGCAAGACCCATATCAGCGGCAATTTCCTGTATTTTCAGACCCGCCAGACGGCGCTCCGTGCAGGCACGCTGGCGGGGGGTTAGTTCCTGCCGGATGGCCAGACGCAGCGCACGACGCATGGCGATGCGTCTGGTGTCTGGTTCTTCCCGGTTTTGTGGTGTGCCGAGTTCCTGCGGCAGCAGGTCATAGCTTAAAATGCGGTGCCTCATGGCCGGCTCTCCTGCAGATGGCGCCCGGTTGCACGGCACTCAAGGTACATCTGATACAGCATACTTTCCCGCTGGGCGAACTTTTGACTTTCTTCCACACCTAGGGTGCGACTTTTCAGTGCTTTGCGAACAGGCAACAGGTGCTTTTTCAGTACCTCCGCTTCTTGCAAATACTCTTGTCCCCATTTCCAGTTATCCATATTCTTAACCACTCACTTTCTCTGTGCAGCGGAATCCCTCTAAATTCCATCTTACAAAACTTTGGAGTGATATGCAATACTTTTATGAACAAATGTTTGAACAAAGGGGAGCTGAGGTCCATTTTTGGACCTCAGCTCCCCTTTTTACGGGTAAATTTATGCAGAACAGGAACACATGGTCCCTTGAAAGGGCAAAAAAGGGCATGCCACAGGAAATCACCCTGCCGAGAAATTTTTCAGTTCCGGTAAAAAAGTGCAAAAAGCAGTTGACAAATTCTGTTCGCTGCGTATAATGGTAGCAAATCAAATATTACTTTAAACCGATGAAGTGGAGATAAAAACTGTCCATTGCCCGTACAGAGAGCCCGGGAAGCTGAGAACCGGACCGAAAGCAGGCAGTTAAATGGACCACTGAGGGCGCGGTCAAAGGCAGCTGAAAGCTGCCAAGTATTCCGCGACGCAGGGCCAGCGTAACGGGACGGGAGTATGCTGGTACTCCCAATAAGTGTGCGGCACTTTGCCGCGAAACAAGGTGGCACCGCGAGCCGAGAATTTTTAAGGCCCGTCCTTGGCGGATAGATTATATTCTGTCTGCCCGGGACGGGCCTTTTTGCGTTCTTTCCTGGGGACAAAAACTGTGGGAGGGACAAATATGCCGAAACCATATTTGTGGGAGACGGGCCGATATACAGCTGAACGGCCGCAAAGACCCAAAAAAATAGATGGTATGATTAGGAGGCTGCGCAATGGCTAAAGGAAGATTTGGCATTCACGGCGGGCAGTATGTGCCCGAAACACTGATGAGTGAGCTGAAAAGGCTGGAAGAAGCCTATCTGTACTACAAAGAGGACCCGGCGTTTCAGGAGGAACTGCATACTCTGCTGTGCGGTTATGCAAACCGGCCGTCACTGCTTTACTATGCGGAGAAAATGACCAAGGACCTCGGCGGCGCAAAGATTTACCTGAAGCGTGAGGACCTGAACCATACCGGTTCCCATAAAATCAACAATGTGCTGGGGCAGGTACTGCTGGCAAAACGCATGGGAAAGACACGCATTATCGCCGAGACCGGCGCGGGACAGCACGGTGTCGCCGCCGCGACCGGTGCCGCCCTGTTGGGCATGGAATGTGAAGTGTTCATGGGGGAAAAGGATACCGAGCGGCAGGCGCTGAACGTGTATCGCATGGAACTGCTGGGTGCAAAGGTTCACCCGGTGACCAGCGGCACCGGCACCCTAAAAGACGCCATTAACGAGGCCATGCGGGAGTGGGCCAGCCGTGTGGACGACACTGCCTATATCATCGGTTCTGTCATGGGGCCACACCCGTACCCAACCATGGTGCGTGACTTCCAGAGCGTTATCAGCAGGGAAGCACACCGGCAAATTTTAAAAATTCAGGGCAAACTTCCGGATGCTGTGCTGGCCTGTGTGGGCGGTGGCAGCAACGCTATGGGAATGTTTTATCATTTCATTCCCGACAAAGAGGTTCGTCTCATCGGCTGTGAGGCCGCGGGGCGCGGCGTAGACACCGCACAGACTGCCGCCACCATGGGAACCGGAAAACTCGGCGTTTTTCACGGCATGAAGTCCTATTTCTGTCAGAACCGGTACGGCCAGATTTCACAGGTCTACTCCATTTCCGCTGGGCTGGACTACCCCGGCGTTGGTCCAGAGCACGCCTATCTGCGTGACATCGGCCGGGCACAGTATGTGCCGGTTACGGACGACGAGGCCGTGAACGCATTTGAGTACATTGCCCGTATCGAGGGCATTATCTGCGCGATTGAAAGTGCGCACGCGGTGGCCTACGCCATGAAGCTGGCACCCACCATGCGCAAAGACCAGAGCATGATTATCTGCCTTTCCGGCAGAGGAGATAAAGACGTGGTGTCCATTGCCCGCTATCGAGGGAGGGACTTGACAGAATGAACAGAATACACAAGGCTTTTGAAAACGGAAAAGCACTTATTGGGTTTATTACAGCAGGTGACCCGTCCCTTGAAAAAACAGAGGAATATATCCTGCAAATGGTTAGGGCCGGCTGTGACCTGGTGGAAATCGGCATCCCATTTTCGGACCCTATCGCCGAGGGAATTGTCATTCAGGAAGCTGACCTGCGCGCGCTGCAGGCCGACACGACCACGGACGGTGTTTTTGACATGGTAGAGGACCTGCGGCAAAAGACTGATGTGCCGCTGGTCTTTATGACCTACTACAATCCGGTCTTCAGCTACGGCAATGAGCGCTTCTTTGACCGGTGCCGCAAAGTCGGCATAGATGGTATCATTGTACCGGACCTGCCGTATGAGGAAAAGGGAGAGATTCAGGAAACCGCCCGTAAAAATGATGTGAAAGTGATTTCCATGATTGTACCCACTTCCCATGAGCGTATTCGCCGCATTACGGGGGATTCCGAGGGATTCTTGTATATTGTTTCCTCCATGGGTGTAACCGGTATGCGCAGCCAGATTAACACCGGCCTTGCCTCTATTCTGAAAGAGGCACGGGAAAGCACACAGACACCGGCGGCGGTCGGTTTTGACATCAATACACCGGAGCAGGTAAAGAAAATTGGCAGCATTGCGGACGGCGTCATCGTTGGCAGTGCCATTGTTAAGTTGGCAGAGAGGTATGGGGACAATGCCGGCGGGCATATCTATGCGTATGTCAAATCCATGAAGGACATTTTGAGGGAAATATGAGTATGGGAGGCTTTTCACTGTTTGTTTTCAGAATGTTCGCAATTTGTCTGTTTTCTGTCCACAGAAACTGCCTACGATAAAAAGCAAACAGGGAAGGAGGCGGCAGCTTTGAGAAAAATGCTTCTGCGAAAAACGGACGGTTCCGAAAAAGAGGTTACCGGGCGGGAGTGGCGCCGCCGCCACAGAGGTGGCAGCCGGAAGGATATGACGGCGCTGTTGTATGCCCTGCTGGCGGCTTTTTCCGGCGCCGGTGTTGGCTGCCTGACGGGGCTTGCGTTTCCAACGTATGATTTGGTCGGCCTGCCGCATATCTCTGCGGCCGCGCTGGAAATTGGATTATTGCTGGGTGCTGCGGTGGGGCTTGTTACGCTGCAGCTTGTCCGTACCCTGCTGAAAAGATGGAAAAAAGCAAAGAAACCATAAAAAAGCGGAACTGCTTCGGCGAAAATGGCCGGGTAGTCCCGCCTTTTGCATTTTAAAAAAACAAATGCTGCAAAAAGTTGACGAATGCTGTTCCTGCGTGTACAATTTCCGATAGACCTGCCATTCTTTCTTAGGCAGAACAGGAAGAGAGAATTTTTGTGGGCAATGAAAAAAGGGAGCGTGCAGGAATTGCAGTTTGCAAAGAGAATGGAACACTTCGGGGAGGGCGTCTTTTCGGAATTGCTGGCCCTGAAACAGAAAAAAGAAGCACAGGGAATGCAGGTCATTGACCTGAGCGTCGGCACACCGAATATCCCGCCGGTGGAGGCTATCCGCCGGGTGCTGGCGGAGTCCGCGCTAGACCCGACACAGTATATTTATGCCATCAGCGACACGGAAGCACTGCAGCAGGCAGTGGCGCAGTGGTACAGCCGCCGCTACCAGGTAAAGCTGGACCCGAACACACAGGTATGTTCCCTGCTGGGTTCACAGGAGGGCCTGACGCATATTGCCCTGTCCATTGCGGACCCGGGTGATACTGTGCTGGTACCGGACCCGTGCTATCCAGCTTTCAGCTGCGGGCCAATGCTGGCAGGAGCCAAGCTCTGCTGGATGCCCCTAAAAAAAGAGAACAATTACTTAATCGATTTTGACGCGATTCCGGAAGCAGATGCGAAGGCGGCCAAGCTGATGGTGGTGTCTTACCCCAATAACCCGACCACGGCACTTGCCCCCGACTGGTTTTATGAAAAGCTCATTGCTTTTGCCAAAAAGTACGATATTATTGTGCTGCATGATAACGCCTACAGTGAATTGGTGTTTGACGGCGTTCACTGCGGCAGCTTCCTGCGGTTCCCGGGTGCCGCCGATGTCGGTGTGGAATTTAACTCGCTGAGCAAGACCTACGGCATGGCCGGTGCGCGTGTGGGTTTCTGTGTCGGCAACGCGCAGATTGTTAAAATGCTGAAAACACTGAAGTCCAACCTGGATTACGGTATGTTCCTGCCGGTTCAAAAGGCTGCGGCTGCTGCCATTACCGGGGATCAGTCCTGTGTGGAGCGTACCCGTGCCGCTTACGAAAAGCGCAGGGACGTGCTATGCAGTGCGTTTGAAGCTTTGGGCTGGCACTTTGCAAAGCCGGCGGCAACCATGTTCGTTTGGGCGGAAATTCCCGCAAAGTACGGCGAGGACGATACTCGCTTCGCACTGGAGCTTGCGGACAAGGCCGGTGTGCTGGTAACGCCGGGCAGTGCGTTTGGCCCCAGCGGAAAGGGTCATGTACGCATGGCCTTGGTGCAGGACGAAGAAGCTTTGCGGCAAGCCGCTGACCGTATGCGCAAAACGGATATTTTTGCGTAAAACCGAAAAAAGTACTTGACTTTCCGGCGAAAAGCCGGTATGCTGAAGCCATAGCAGCCATACGACTGACGGAAGTGGAGTATACCACATGGAGTATGGCCAAGAAGAGCCGACCGTCTGGGCAAGCACCCGGGCGGTCGGCCCTTTTTGCTCTTTTTGACCCCCGGAAGAGAAAAGGAGGGCAGAGATTTGATACTGGGAAACGTACATTCACTGGAAACCATGGGAATGGTGGACGGCCCGGGCATTCGTGTAGTGGTTTTTTTGCAGGGCTGCCGTCTGCGGTGTCTGTTTTGTCACAACCCGGACACATGGCAGGAACAGGGCGGCACCCAGATGACGCCGGAAGAAGTGACACGGAAAGTTCTGCGCTGCCGGCCCTACTTTTCACGCGGCGGCGGTGTTACCTTTTCCGGAGGTGAGCCGCTTCTGCAGCCGGAGTTCCTGCTGGAAACGCTGCAGCTGTGCAAAAAAGCGGGCATCCACACCTGCTTGGACACTGCCGGATACGGCTGCGGCAGCTATGACGAGATTCTACAATACACCGATTTGGTCCTGTATGATGTGAAGCAGATTACAGAGGAAAGCTATCACTGCATGACCGGACAAAGCTTAACCGAAACCACGCATTTTTTGGCTGCCGTCAAAAAAGCTGGTACACCGGTGTGGGTGCGCCATGTAGTCGTGCCGGGGCTGACGGATGGTGAGGCGCATATGCAGGCGCTGCGCACATTTATTGACAAAAAAGTACCCAATGTACAGAAAGTGGAGCTGCTGCCGTACCATCTGCTGGGCGTACACAAGTACAAGGTACTGGGCATTCCGTACCGGCTGGCCGGTACGCCAGCAATGGACCCATCCTTAACGGAACAGTGGCAGCGGTGCTATTTCCCAGTAAACAAAGGAGAAAGAAATCCGACACCAGAGCAAACGGGAGGTACTGTAAAATGAACAGTGCATGGAATGGTTTTCAGGAAGGCCGCTGGCAGCGGGAAATTGATGTACGCAGCTTCATTCAGAAAAACTATACACTTTACGAGGGAGACGAATCCTTTTTAACCGGCCCCACAGAGAAAACAGAAAAGGTCTGGGGAAAATGCACGGACCTTCTGCAAAAGGAACGGGAAAACGGCGGTATGCTGGACGTAGAAACCAAGCGTATTTCCGGCATCAACAATTTTGAGCCTGGTTATATCGACCGAGAAAACGAAGTGATTGTCGGCCTGCAGACGGACGCACCTCTAAAACGCATGGTGAACCCATACGGCGGTATGCGTATGGCAAAGGAAAGTTTGGAACAGTATGGCTATCAGCTGGACCCGGAAATTGAACGTCATTTTACCGCTTACCGCAAAACACACAACGACGGTGTGTTTGACGCTTATCCCAAACGTGTGCGGACGGCACGGCACGTCGGCCTGCTGACCGGCCTGCCGGATGCCTATGGCCGCGGCCGCATTATCGGTGATTACCGCCGGGTGGCGCTTTACGGTACCGATTACCTAATTGAGCAAAAGAAAAAAGACCACGCAGAATTGGACGGCCCTATGACAGAGGAGCGTATCCGTCTGTCGGAAGAAGTCAGCGAGCAGGTCCGTGCACTGCGGGAAATGACCAAAATAGCGGCGTCCTACGGGGTGGATATTTCCAAACCGGCGGCGACGGCACAGCAGGCAGTACAGGCAGTTTACATGGGATACCTTGCCGGTATCAAAGAAAACAACGGTGCCGCGACCAGCC
The DNA here is from genome assembly GCF_013315815.1 of Caproicibacterium lactatifermentans. Taxonomy (NCBI): domain Bacteria; kingdom Bacillati; phylum Bacillota; class Clostridia; order Eubacteriales; family Oscillospiraceae; genus Caproicibacterium; species Caproicibacterium lactatifermentans. The sequence continues at coordinate 1,931,862 of NZ_CP046051.1, read as the reverse complement.
TGGGACGCACTTCTACATTTTTGGACGTTTACATTCAGCGGGACCTTACGAACGGCACACTGACCGAGGCGGGCGCACAGGAGCTTGTGGACCAGTTCATTATTAAGCTGCGTTTGGTGCGGCATCTGCGTACGCCGGAATACAACGAACTTTTCGGCGGCGACCCCACTTGGGTGACAGAGTCCATCGGCGGTGTCGGCATGAATGGCCGTTCGCTGGTCACCAAAAATTCATACCGCTATCTGCATACACTTATCAACCTTGGCACTGCGCCGGAGCCGAACCTTACGGTTTTGTGGAGTGAGCACCTGCCGGAAGCGTTTAAACGCTACTGTGCCAAGATTTCCATTGCAACCGATTCTATTCAATATGAAAATGACGATATCATGCGGCCAATTTACGGCGATGATTACGGCATTGCCTGCTGTGTGTCCGCTATGAAGCTGGGAAAACAAATGCAGTTTTTCGGTGCGCGCTGCAACCTTGCAAAAAGCCTGCTGCTGGCCATTAACGGCGGCGTGGACGAGCGTATGGGTGAGCTGGTGGTGCCGGGCATTGCGCCGCTGAACGGCGATGTACTGGATTACAGTAAGGTTTGGGAAAACTACAAAAAAGTAATGCAGTATGTGGCACAGCTTTATACGGACGCGAATAATATTATTCATTTCATGCATGACAAGTATGCCTATGAAGCAAGCCAGATGGCCCTGCACGACACGAATGTGGAGCGGCTAATGGCGTTTGGCATTGCGGGGCTGTCCGTTGCGGCAGACTCCCTTTCTGCAATCAAATATGCGAAGGTGCATCCGGTACGCGACGAGCAGGGAATTGCCGTGGATTTTCGTACGGAGGGAACGTTCCCCCAGTACGGCAACGACGATGACCGTGCCGACGATTTGGCGGTGGATATTGTGGAATACTTTATCGGTGAGCTGAAAAAGCATCCGCTGTACCGCGGAGCAAAGCACACTATGTCGGCGCTAACGATTACCAGCAATGTGATGTATGGCAAAAAGACCGGCACCACACCGGACGGCCGCCGCCGCGGGGAACCGCTGGCACCGGGCGCTAACCCCATGCACGGCCGTGACCACTCCGGTGCGCTGGCATCCCTGAACAGCGTGGCGAAAATCCCGTACCGCAGTGTTTGTCAGGACGGCATCTCCAACACATTTTCGATTGTGCCGGTGGCACTGGGCAAAGATGAAACACAGCGGGAAGATAATTTGACGGCCCTGCTGGAGGGGTACTTTGCGCAGGGAGCCCACCACCTGAACGTCAATGTGATGAACCGTGAAACGCTGATAGACGCCATGAATCATCCTGAAAAGTACCCGACACTTACCATTCGTGTTTCGGGCTATGCGGTTAACTTTATCCGTCTTACCCGGGAACAGCAGGAAGAAGTCATTGCCCGTACCTTCCACGAAAGCGTCTGATATTATTAAAATTAAAAAATGAAATAGAAACAGCCGCAGTATCTTTAGAGAAGACACTGTGGCTGTTTTTCTGCTTTTTGTCAGAGCTTAAAATTTTCCGCGTCCGGCTTGGGAATCGGCGGCTGTACAGTAGGAACCCGCCGCAGCGGGTCATACCGGAAAAGGCAGCATCTGCCGCTTTCCGGGAATTCTCGTCCCAGCAGGCAGGAAAGGCAGGGCTGCGTACCTGCCGCGTGGGCACAGTAATCACACCGCGGTGGAATACTGCTGCTGAAAAAGCAGCTCGTCTGCACTTTCAAGGCGATTGGCCTCCTTCCATCTTCTACCAAATCAGGAATAAGACTATTTAAACATCATTATAGCATAGAATCCTGCCTGCCGCCACCATCCATTAACAGTGCGGCACACAGCACTACCAGCGCAATGCCCGCGGCAAGGCTGCCGGACAGCGCGGGCTGGCTTTGGGCAAAGCTGCCGAAAACATCGATTGAGGGTCCAGAGGGAACGGGTACCGGGGAAAACCGATTTGCAAAGGGCAGCACCATCAGCGCGGAAAGTCCGCCGTGCAAAATCCGGCACAGCCAAAACCGGCCAGTATGTACAGGAAAGGAAAGTCCCTGCAGGACCTGCAGGTGAACGCATAAACCGCCCCAGCCCAGCACCAGCGCAAAGCACCACAGCGGCGCGTGCAGTGCGCCAAGGGAGCGGCAGCCCAGCGTCACTTCACTTACACCAGCCAGCGCCGCCAATACGGGGCCGCTTAGGAACATTTTCAGTATACACAGGAAAGTACTGAATAAAATAACGAAACAGCACATCAATAGCATAGAAGCGGCCGCATCGCGCGCGGCCGCCAGCAGCGCCTTGCCGGGGCCGGGCCATTTTCCCTGTCGAGGGGGTGGGAACGGTTCCCGGTGGTGGCGCAGGCCAACCAGAATTCCAACCAAAAGGCCAGCACAAAGGTGAACAGCCAACAAAAGCCGTCCGCTGCGTGCGCTGCCGAGGAAACCAAGCCCGACCGCTGTGCAGATGAACGCCGGACCGCCATTGACGGAGAACAGCACCAGCCGTTCTGCCTGCTGGGCGGTCAGTTCGCCGCTTTCGTACAGGGCTTCTGCCCCGCGGGAGCCGGTGGGATAGCCGCCGACCATGCCCATAAGAATGGCTGGCGCAGCGGCAGGCGGCAGAGCGAACAGCCGCGCGAACGGTCCGCCGATGCGCTGACCGATGGCAGAAGCTGCCCCGCTTTTGATTAGAAACACGGTAATGACCAAAAATGGATACAGGGATGGAATCAGCACGGTTAGGCAGGTGGAAATACCCGCCGAGGCCCCCTGCGCGGCTGCCTTTGGAAAAACCAGCAAAGCTGCCGCCAAACAGAGAGCCGCCGTGCCCGCAGCTTTTCTGTACATACACAGCCCCCCTCTTTTTAAGAATATGCAGCAGGGGGACAGAATATTTATTGCCTATGTAGAAGGAAAAGTTTTCAACAATATTCTGATAAATGGTTGAAAAAGGAGGCGGAAAGTGATGCGGCTGCCGGAAAAACCGTCACTGCTGGTGCAGTCCGGTGAGAAATTGGAACTTGCCGGGAACAGGGAAGCAACCGTGGACGGCTGCGGCGGGGTACTGGAATATACCCAAAACGTAGTATGCATTCGTTACGGACACGGGGTGCTGCGGTTTGTCGGGCGCGGGCTGACGCTGCACAGTTTGGAACAGCATTCGTTAATTGTTTCCGGATACATTACGGAAATAGCTTACGCCGCACGCGGGGAACTGCTGACGCCGCTGCCGGAGAATGGAGGGGAGCAGCCATGAAACTGATGCGCTGGCTGATGGGCTGGGTACGGTTCCGCATTGTATCTCCCCATGGAGGTGAAATTTTTTTAAACTGCTGTACGCGGGCGGGCATTCATCTTTGGCAGGTGCGTCCGGGAAAGAAGGGAATGACTGCCTGCGTGCGGGCGGGTCAGTACCGCGTGCTTCGCAAGCCGGCCCGACAGGCACATGTGCGTCTGCGGGTCCAGCGGCGGTGCGGTCTGCCGCTGAAAATTGCACATCTGCGCGGCCGGCCGGGGCTGGCGGCGGGTGCGGCGCTGTTTTGTGTGGTGCTGCTGGGGCTGGGACAATTTTTTTGGACTGTGGAAATCTCCGGCTGCAAAAGCATTCCGGAAAAAGATATTCGGTCGGCGCTGCAGCAGCAGGGTATTGCGCCCGGCTGTGCAAAACGCGGATTTTCCGCGCGGGCGGTGCAGACGCGCCTAATGGAGAAGTTCCCAAACATCAGCTGGGTTAGTGTCAACGACCATGGCGGAGATGTGTATGTACAGCTGACGGAAAAAGATGAACAGCCGCCGGTTACGGACCAAAGGGGTTGGTATCAGCTGCAGGCGGTGCAAAGCGGCGTTGTTGTAGAAATGCATATCCATGCGGGGACTGCCAAAGTGCAGGTAGGTGACGGCGTTTCCCCGGGACAGCTGCTGGTTTCGCCGGTGGTGGAAAATAAAGATGAAAAATTTATGGCATTGTATCATGCTGCCGGCACCGTTATCGCGCAGACATCGCATACATTGACGGTGCAGATGCCGTTTGCCATACAGCACTGGGAGCCTGCCGGCCCGTCTGTTGAGCGGCGGGCACTGTCGGTTTTTGGGGTACAGCTGCCGCTTTCCATGCAGCTGCCGCCGAAAGGGAAAGTGCAGCGTTCCGGTGAGCGGACCGCCGTTCATCTGTGCGGAAAGGAACTGCCGCTCACTGTAACACGGGAGGTGCTGACACCGGTCCGACAGACAGTAGAAAAGCGTACGCGCCGGCAGGCGGAGGCGGAAGCGGTAAAAATGCTGGCCGTAAAAGAGAAAACAGACCTGCCCGGTGCCAAGGTGGTACAGCACCGCGATACCGTGAAAGAGGACAAAACAGGCATCACGGTTATACGAAAGCTGACCTGTCGGGAAAATATCGCTAAAGAAGTAAAAATCGCCGCGGATGGTTCGCCCGCGTAGGGGGAAAATGCAGGCGTGGAATTTTCTGCTCCGGTACAGCGGAAAAATTTGTTTTTTTGGCATTTTACACACAAAAAACTTGCAGAAAACCTAGTGACGCGGCTTGTGTTCTGTGGTATGATAATATAAATGTATTTTAACAGCTATTTTGTTTGATTATACTAAAAAATGCGGCTTTTTGAGATACCGCATTTGATTATTCGATAAGCATCAGGTGAAGTATTTGTTTGAAAAAAGGATACCTATAGACCGGATGGAACAGGCGTCCGCGCTGTTTGGCAGCATGGACGAAAACATCCGGCTTCTCGAAAAAGAATATGGTGTGTCGGTTGTTGCGCGGGACAGTGAAATTAAGGTTTCCGGCGAGCCGGAGGGTGTGGAGCGTGCTGTGCGTGCGGTCAACAGCCTTTTGTCACTGATTAACCGTGGAGAAACGCTGACCGAACAGAATGTGCGTTACTGCATGAGTTTAGTCAATGACGGCGCAGAGGAAAAAGTGCAGGCGCTGGCGGGGGACTGCATCTGCGTTACCTGCAAGGGAAAACCCATTAAGCCGAAAACACTGGGGCAGAAACGCTACTGCGCCGCGATTGCAAAGAACACAATTACCATTGGTGTAGGGCCTGCCGGTACCGGAAAGACCTATTTGGCGGTGGCAATGGCGGTCACGGCTTTCCGTGCACAGCAGGTTCAGCGCATCATTCTGACACGCCCCGCGGTGGAGGCCGGCGAAAAGCTAGGCTTCCTGCCGGGTGACCTTCAGCAGAAGGTAGACCCCTACCTGCGGCCGCTGTATGATGCCCTGTTCGATATGCTGGGGACGGAAACGTATCAGCGCTATGTGGAGCGCGGCAATATCGAAGTTGCGCCGCTCGCCTATATGCGCGGGCGTACGCTGGACGACAGCTTTATTATTCTGGACGAAGCACAGAACACAACGTCGGAGCAAATGAAAATGTTCCTCACGCGTCTTGGCTTTAACAGCCGCATGGTCATTACCGGTGATATTACACAGATAGACCTGCCGGACGGCCAAAAAAGCGGCCTGAAACAGGTTACAAAAATTCTGCGCGGTGTACCGGACATTGCGCAGGTCCAGTTTACCGGCCGCGATGTTGTGCGCCATAAATTGGTACAGGAAATTATAAAGGCATACGAAAAATATGAGGAGGCCAATACGAATCATGGAAAAAATTCGAGTCATGATAGATAATCGTCAAAAGGCAGTCAAAATTCCGACCGGGCTGCGTATGCTGGTGCGCCGCTGCTGCAATGCAGTCCTGCGTATGGAACATTTTACAGAGTCCGCTGAAATCAGTGTAATCTTTGTTGATAACGACCAGATACACAAGCTGAACAAACAGTACCGCGACGTGGACGCACCGACCGATGTGCTCAGTTTTCCGATGGGCGAGGACGGCGTATATGATACAGATTACTCCAATGGGGCAAAGGTCCTCGGGGATATTGTTATCTCCATGGAAAAAGCAGTGGAGCAGGCGGAGCGCTATGGTCACGGTTTGGAACGGGAGGTCGGCTATCTGACTGCCCACAGCATGCTGCACCTTCTGGGTTATGACCATGAAGAGGGTATTCAGCGTGTGCATATGCGTGAAAAAGAAGAGCAGGTCATGGCGGAGCTGGGGCTGCCAAGCAGCAGCAGCTATGTGCTGGACGAGGACGATATCTAACTCCCCGTACGGGCAGCCGGCCTGCTGGAGGGAAGAAGAAAGCGTGGGAATGACAAAGTGCATTTACTGAAAAGCCTGCGCGCTGCCGGGCGGGGAATCCTTTTCTGCATCAATCAGGAACGTCACATGCGGTTTCACACGGTAGCCGCTTTTTATACACTTCTGTTTTCACCGTTCTTTCAGTTTGGGTGGATGGAATATGCGGTGCTGCTGTTGGCGATTGGCAGTGTCTGTGCGGCCGAGGTTTTTAATACAGCGGTCGAGGCTGCCTGTGACGCGGAAAACACCGCCTATAGCAGCAGCGTGCGCCGTGTTAAGGATATTGCGGCGGGAGCGGTGCTGATCAATGCCTGCTTTGCCGCCGGAGTGGGCATTTTTCTGTTTGGAAAGCCCACCTGCATCGCGGCAGGGTTCTGGTGGCTGTGCGGCCGACCGCTGCTACTGGTACTGCTGGCGCTTTCGGCAGCCGCGGCTGTCCTTTATGTGCACCTTGGCCCGAAACTGCTGGCGGACAAGCTGCGTGCATTTTTCCGCAGAAAATAGCAGGGTGGAAACGAAATTTTCCTGCCGGAATACGGCAGACAACAAGAGGTACTTTATGCCAAAAAACAAGAAAAATGAAAAATCAGCTTTTTTCGCCATTGTCGGCAGACCAAATGTCGGCAAAAGTTCGCTGATGAACCGGATGCTTGGCCAGAAAGTGGCTATTGTCAGCCGAAAGCCGCAGACAACACGCACCCGTATTATGGGCGTGCTGACAGAAGGGCCGGACCAGCTGGTCTTTCTGGACACCCCCGGGCTTTTAAAGCCACGGGACAGGCTGGGCGAATACATGGTGAAAAGCGTGACTTCCTCCGTTGCGGGTGTGGATGCGGCTTTGCTGGTGGTGGAAGCCGGTACCGGCATTTCTCCGGCGGACAAGGACCTGCTGGAACGGTTTCGGGGGCTGAAGCTGCCGGCGGTTTTATGCATCAATAAAATTGACCTGCTGCAGGATAAGACACGGTTAATTCCGCAGATTACCGAGCTGAGCGGAAAGTACCCCTTTGCGGCGGTCGTGCCGGTTTCGGCGCGCACCGGCGATGGTGTACAGGACCTAAAGGCTGAATTGAAAAAACTGAGCCAGCCGGGCGGACACCTGTTCCCGGACGATACCCTGACGGACCAGCCGGAACGTGTGCTGGCCGGCGAATTTGTGCGGGAGAAAATGCTGCGTCTGTTGGACAAAGAAGTGCCGCACGGCGTTGCTGTCGTGGTCACACATCTGAAAGAACGGGAAGACGGTTCCTGCCTGGACGTTGACGCGGACATTTACTGTGAGCGTGAAAACCATAAGGGAATCATCATCGGCAAAGGTGGCCGCATGATTCGGGAAATCGGCACGCAGGCTCGCCAGGAACTGGAACATTTTTACGGCATTAAAGTAAACCTGCAGCTGCAGGTGCAGGTAAAGCCAAATTGGCGCAACAAAGAGGCTGCGCTGCGCAGCTTTGGTTTTAATACCAAGGACCTTCTGCAGTAAACTTTTGCAGCGTATTTTACCATAAACGGCGGGCGAATGTCTGCCGAAAGGTGTCGAAAATTCTTTTATTTGCCACTCATAACCGTTCCCGCTGGTGCGCATACTGGTGATAAGCGTATGTGCTTGAAAATCAGAGCACACGGGAAAAGGAGTGAGCCGCAATGGACGAAAATACAGCCTGGTCCTGCTTTGTACAAACGGGCAGCGTACAGGATTATCTACGCTATGCCCAGTGCAGGGCAGAGAACAGCAAAGGAGAGGAGCAGCCGGATGCGGGTACAGACACAGGGAGTTGTCATCCGGGTCTCCAATGTAGGGGAGCGTGACCGTCTGGTAACGGTCCTGACGCGCGACCGCGGGGTCGTGCGCGCCTTTGCACGCAACAGCCGCGCGGCAAAAAGCAGCCTGGTTTCGGCCACTCAGCTTTTCTGCTATGCGCGGATTTTGCTATTCTGCGGAAAAGATAAATATATCATAGATGACGCCCAGCCGCTGGAAGTTTTTTTTGAGCTGCGGCAGGATATCGGCCGTCTTTCGTTGGCACAGTATTTTTGCGAACTAGCGGGAGAGCTGGCTCCGCAGGAGGACAGCGAAAAAGCGGCGGATTTTCTGCGGCTGCTGCTGTGTGCGTTCCGGCGGCTGTGCCGCGGCGGACGGCCGCTGCCGGTTGTAAAGGCCGCCACCGAGATGCGTATGCTGAGCCTGGCGGGCTATATGCCGGACCTTATCGGCTGTGCCCAGTGCCGGAAGTATGAGGACAGCATCATGTACTTTTACCCGCTGCAGGGCGAACTGCTGTGCCCCAGCTGCCGGCAGAAAAACGGACGGCAGGACGGGATAGCCCTGCACAAAGGGGCACTGACCGCTCTGCGCCACACCGTGTATGCCGACCTTCCGAAACTCTTTTCGTTTACATTGGGGGAGCAGGGGCAGCAGGAGCTGGCGCGCGCCAGTGAGGAATACCTATTGGATCGGATTGAATATCACTTCCGTACATTGGACTTTTACCATACCGTGGTGCAGCCTCCCGCGTAACGACAGAAAATTTTTTGTATTTCACATAGAATAAAAATCAATATCATAGAAACAGAGGGAAGACATGGACCAACAGACGAAACACCACTTTCATGCGTTGGAATTGGACAAGATTCTGCATCTGTTGAAGCAGGAAACCGCCAGCGACGCGGCGGCAGATATGGCGGAGCAGCTGTGCCCGCTGGAGGACCTTTCCAGTGTGCAGCGCCTGCTGCAGGAAACATGGGATGCGTACGGACTGATGGCAAAGTTCGGTTCACCGGCTTTCGGCGGACTGCACGATGTGGCCAATCCGCTGCGCCGCGCCTCCTCCGGCGGTGTGCTGAACATGGGGGAATTGCTGCGCATAGCGGGCGTTCTGCGCTGCCTGCGTGCCGTGAGTGACTGGCGCAGCAAAAGCGCAGGAATCAAAACGACACTGGATGACCGCTTTAACTGCATTGTTACCAATAAATATTTGGAAGAAAAAATTTACGGTGCCATTGCGACCGAAGAAGAAATGAACGACAATGCTTCACCGGCATTGGCCGCCATTCGCCGCAAAATCCGCGCGGCAAGCACCCGTGCCCGTGAAAAACTGGACAAAATGGTCCACTCGCCATATTATCAGAAGTTTTTGCAGGACCCAATCGTTACCCAGCGTTCTGGCCGGTATGTTGTGCCGGTGAAGGCGGAGTTCCGCGGTGAAGTGTCCGGGCTGGTGCATGATTCATCCAGCAGCGGTGCCACCGTATTTGTGGAGCCAATGGCGGTTGTGGAAGCCAACAATGAAGTACGTGTCCTGCAAAACGACGAAAAGAACGAAATTGACCGCATTTTGCAGGAACTTTCGGCGGAAGCCGGCTCTTTTGCGGACAGCATCATTCACAGCTGCCAGTATGCCGCGGAGCTGGACCTGATTTTTGCGAAAGCCAGCCTCGGCTATAAGATGAAAGCAACACTGCCGGAGATGAACGACTGCGGGGAATTGGATCTGAAGCACGCCCGCCATCCGTTGATTGATCCCAAAAAGGTGGTTGCTACGGACATACGGCTCGGCACAGATTTTGATACATTGGTTATTACTGGCCCCAATACCGGCGGCAAAACCGTTACGCTGAAAACCATCGGTCTGCTGACGCTTATGGCAGAGTGTGGCTTGCTGGTGCCGGTTTCGGACGGCAGCAGACTTTCAGTTTTTGACCGTGTATTGGCGGACATCGGCGATGAACAGTCTATTGAACAGAACCTGTCCACATTTTCCGCGCATATGACCAATATTATCCGCATTATGCAGGAGGCAGACGGGAAAAGTTTGGTGCTGCTGGACGAACTGGGCGCCGGCACGGACCCGGTAGAGGGTGCGGCACTGGCGACCTCTATTTTGGAACAACTGCGACAGCAGGGTGCCCGCATTGCCGCGACAACGCATTATGCGGAGCTGAAAGCGTATGCGCTGGATACCCCCGGGGTACAGAATGGCTCCTGCGAGTTTGACGTGGCGACACTGCAGCCAACCTATCGGTTGCTGATTGGCGTGCCGGGACGCAGCAACGCGTTTGCCATTTCCCGCCGCTTAGGGATGAAAGCGTCCGTTGTGGAGAATGCGCAGCAGCTGGTTTCGCAGGAAAACACCCGTTTTGAGGATGTTGTCAGCAAGCTGGAGGAATCCCGCCGTTCACTGGAAGATGAGCGGGCAGAGGTACAGCGTGACCTGCTGGAGGCAAAGAAGGCACTGGAAAGCGCCGAAAAAGAAAAAGCGGAGCTGGAAGAAAACGCACAGAAGGAAATGGACCGTGCCCGTGAACAGGCCAGCCTTCTGGTTTCCCGCACGCGCGGACAGTCAGACCTTCTCCTCAATGAGCTGGAAGAACTGAAGAAACAGAAGAACAAACAAATTACCGCAGAACAGAAGGCAAAGCTGAACGCGGATTTACGCAAAATGGAAGAAACCGCGGACCCGGTGCAGAAGCGCCGCCGCCGTGGCGGTCAGCTGCCGCGGCCGCTGCGGGTAGGTGACACAGTACGGTTGGTGGATTTAGACCGTCCGGCATCTGTGGTGGAGGTTTCTGCGGATGGCAAGCATGTGGTGGTACAGGCCGGTGTCATCAAGACCAAAACAGATGTGGAAAATTTGCAGCTGGTCAGCGACGCGGAAAAGCGGAAGGCGGAACGCCGCCGCACCCGTACGGTATCCCATCGCTTTTCCAGCGCAGCGGCGCCTTCAGAGCTTGACTTGCGTGGGCAAACGGCGGACGAGGCCATTGCCAATGTGGACCTGTTTCTGGACCACGCCGCCCGCAGCAATTTGACACAGGTCACGATTATCCATGGCAAAGGGACAGGTGTCCTGCGCAAAGCGGTGCAGGAGCATCTGAAACGTCACCCCAATGTAAAACGCTATCGGCTGGGTACTTACGGCGAGGGCGAAAGCGGTGTAACCATTGCCGAACTGAAATAAAACACGAGGGAAGAAAAAAGGGCTGTCCACACTGAGGACAGTCCTTTTTGTTGCTTTTTATCAGCAAAGGTCTTTTAGCTGTTCCATATTTTTACGGATACCGTTGCAGCATTCGTGGAAAGTCGCTTTTTCAGCATCGGTCAGCGGCAACTCTAAAATCTGCTCAATGCCGTCCTTGCCGATGACGGCCGGTACACCGGCAAACAGGCCGCTTTCGCCGTACTCACCGCACAGCTCACAGCTGGCCGGCATAATCGCTTTCTCGTCGTGCAGGACAATGCTTGCCATGCGCGCGGCAGTGGTGGCGATGGCATATTCAGTGCACCATTTTCCGGAGAATGTAACCCAGCCGGAATGAATGGCGGCCTGCTGCATGGCGTCACGGTCAAAGCGGAAACGTTCGTCTTCTTTTGCCCAGTCGTCCAGCGAACGGCCGCGGAACGATACACAGGACCACGGCGAAAACTGTTTGACACCATGCTCGCCCATCATATAGGCGGTAATGGATTTTTGGTCGATGCCTGTCTGCTGTGCAAGAACGGACAGCAGGCGGGAAGTGTCCAGCCCGGTGCCGGTGCCAAAAACATGGCCGCGGGGCAGACCAAGACCAAGCGCAAGCTGACGTGTGACAATGTCGCAGGGGTTCGTAATGTTGATAAGAATGCCGTTAAAGCCGGATGCTTTCATTTTGTCCACATAACCGTTGACAGCGGGAATGGTGAAGCCCATTTCCAGTACACGGTTCATGCTGCCGTGCAGCAGTTCAATTTTACCGATACAGTTAATAATGAGGTCGCAGTCGCCAAGGTCACTGAAATCTCCAACGGAAGCACGTACACGGTGGGGCAGATAGGCAATGCTGTCCGTCAAATCCTGGCATTCGCTGGTGGCTTTCTTCTGGTCTGCATCCACCAGCACCAGATCGTCCGCAATTCCCTGCACGGCTAGGCTGTACATTACGTGTGCGCCCACATGACCAAGGCCGATGACGCCGATTTTTCTTGTTTTCAATGTAATACCCTCCCATAAAAACAAACTCTAATATGCCTTATCATAGCTTGTCTTTTTGTAAAGTGCAAGCTGTAGACACAAAAAATTCATGAAAGCGAAAAATCAGCGAATAGCAGTCAATACCCATATCAGCAATCTGAGGCGAAAATTAAAATCCGTCTGCCCGGATCGGGAATTTATGAAATGGCTAAACCGTGGGCAAGGTATCACCATTCTCGTGTCAAGCCATATCCTAAGTGAACTGTATCAGACGGCTGCCCGCTATATTTACTGCACAAAGGCCATGTGCTGGAGGAATTGACTCAGCAGGAGCTGGACGAAAAATGCAGATGCCATATTTCCATTCAAACGGACGATGCAGCCGAAGCCGCCGAGCGGAGTGCGGCTGCCGTGCATGGAGTTGACGGTGCCGGTGGTGGCGGCTGTATTGATTTTGGCGCTAATACTGACGTTGGCGCCGACCGCCATGGGTTTCACCAACGAAACTTCCTAAGAACTGCTAAAGTTTTAAATGATGCGCCGCCAATCAGACACAAGGAAAGAACAAGGTTCGATGGAATGGCCAGCTGAAGCGTATCCTGCAGAACAGTACTTTTTGCTGCTTAACAGTGTAGCAAAGAAATCCATTCTCTGCAAAAAAAAGCGGCACCGCCCGTTTACAGGCGATGCGTCAAATAAAGAACTTATTTTTTACAGGCCGGCGCTTTTTCAAATGTGTGCCGGAACCAGGTGAAGAAAGTGAAGAATGTAATGCATGCGGCGAGTGTGTCGGACACTGGCTCCGCCAGAAAGACAGCAAAAACTTTGTCAGTAAAGAAATGCGGCAGAATATAGATAAATGGAATTAAGAGAATGATTTTCCGCAGCAGTGCCAGCAGCAGGCTCTGTTTTGCCTGCCCCAGTGCCAGAAAACTTTGCTGGCAGGACATCTGAATGCCCACCATAAAAAGGGCGGCAAGGTAGATATGGGAAGCCCATATGGTTGTTTTGGTCAGTATCTGGTCATTTGTAAATATTCCAACAAAAACCGATGGGAAAAGCTGCATGCATGCCCAGCACGCCGTCGTAAAAATGATAGAAGAAACAAGCAGCATGCGGAGCGCCTTGCGTACGCGGTCGTATTTCTGTGCGCCGTAGTTGTAGCTGATGATTGGCTGTGCACCTATGGTCAGCCCCTGCAGCGGCAGGCATACCATCTGCATCAGTGTGGAGAGAATGGACATGGCACCAACGGCCGTGTCGCCCCCAAAATGCTGCAGCGATGAATTGAAGCAGATGTTCAGAAGGCTTTCAGTAGACTGCATAATAAATGGCGACAAGCCCAGCGCTAGAACCGGCATGAGAACCTTGCGCTGAAGTTTAAAGTTTTCACGCCGCAGGCGCAGGGCCGTTTTTTCGCCGAACAGAAAGCGCAGCACCCATACCGCGCTGACTGCCTGAGAAATGACGGTTGCCACCGCAGCACCCTGTACACCCATACCGAAGGTAAAGATAAACAGCGGGTCCAGGATAATATTCAGTACTGCGCCAATCAGAGTGGTTTTCATGGCAACGGCTGCTGCGCCCTGCGCGGAGATGAAAGCATTCAGGCCTACTGAAATGAGGACAAATACTGTGCCCAGAACGTAAATGTGCAGATAGCTTAGGCCATAAGGCAGGGTGATGTCGCTGGCGCCAAACAGTAGCAGCAGAGGGCGGCTGAAGAAAAAGAATACAACCGTCAGCACGGCAGCGCACATAAGGAGCATAATAAAACAGTTGCCAAGAATCTTTTCCGCGTTTTCGCGGTTACCTCTTCCCATTTCAATGGAGGCACGGGGTGCGCCGCCAAGGCCAATGAGCGCACTGAAGGCGGCAATTAAAATCAGAATAGGGAAACTGACGCCGACACCCGTTAGGGCGGCCGCGCCAATGTTGGGAATGTGACCGATATACACGCGGTCCACCATATTGTAAAGCATATTGACGACCTGCGCGGCGATGGCGGGCAGGGACAGGCGCAGCATCAGTTTGCCGACGCTGTCGTTACCAAGGTCAGCAGTGGATTGTTTCTGGGACATGATAACATTTCTTTCCGGAGGTTTTGCAGAAATTAACGTTTTTCTTTCTTGGATTATCATAAACAAACAAAAGTTGAAAGCTGGATTTTCAAACACAGGTGGATATGGTATACTAAAATAAAGTTACGCCTTTGCGGCGGAGCAGAAAGGAATCAAATATTTATGGACTATCGTTATCAAATGCCTGTACAAAATGATCCCCGCTGGATGCTTGTGTGGCAGGAGCGCCGCGGTGCTGGCAGGGCGGTGAATACAGCCAGCTGGCTGACGCTTGGCTCTATCAGCGTTACGGCAGTGGTGCAGGTCCTTTTAGCTTTTTCTTTGCCCGCTGGAGCCAGTATGTCACTGCAGTATTTGGGTGACTGCGTTGGGTATTTGCTGCTGGCGCTGGTACCGATATTGTACGTATGCTTTTGTGGGCGGCCAACGGAGGAGTTCCTGCCTTTCCGTCGACCCGCTCAGGCCGGTCTGAGCGGCAGAGATATGCTGTTTTTGTATGTTTTTGGCATGGGGTTGATGCTGGCCTGCAATCTTCCTGTTTCTTTGGTGGAAGCGCTGGAACAGGTCTTTGGCTTTTCCGGTGAAATCCCCAATATGCCGCTGGACCACACTGCTTTTACACAGGTGCTGTACTTCCTGTATGGGACACTCATTCCGCCGCTGGTAGAAGAGGTTCTGTTCCGCGGTGCGGTGCTGGGATGCCTGCGCCGCTGGGGTAACTGGTTTGCCATTGTGGTATCTGCCCTGTTGTTTGGGCTGTACCACGGGAATGTGGCGCAGTTTGTGTTTGCTGTGCTGATTGGCATTTTGTTCGGTTATCTGCGGGTGCGTACAGAAAGCATTTTACCGTGCATTGTGCTGCATATGTTCAATAATGGCATGGCTTCGGTCGGTGCCTTATTGCAGGAAAATATGGGGCAGACGGTCCAGCAGCAGTTTACTATTGCTTATTTTGTGATATGTTTTGTGGCGGCAGTGGCTGCAGTTGTGGTCCGCCTGGCGGTGGAAGGAAAAGGTTCCATGAAAAAGCTGCGGATTCCGGCGGACCGGATGCTGACTTCCCAGTGGCAGCGAATGCGCGGAATGGTTACCACAGCCGGAGGCCTATTGATGCTGCTGTACGGTGTAGGGAGCAGCATTTATGTGCTGATGCAGTCCAGATGACAGATGAAGAATGTATGCGCCGTGCTCTGCAGCTGGCACAGGAGGCCGCCGATGAGGGAGAAGTGCCGGTTGGTGCTGTGCTGACGAAGGATGGCGAAATTATCGCCGAGGGAAAAAACCGGCGGGAAACGGGGAAAAATGCGCTGTACCATGCGGAACTGGCGGCGATTGACAAGGGCTGCCGGGTGCTGGGTGGCTGGCGGCTGTGGCAGTGTACGCTTTATGTTACGCTGGAGCCGTGTCCCATGTGTGCCGGTGCCATCATTAACGCCCGTATTCCACGGCTGGTATATGGCGCAAAGGACCCGAAGACCGGTTCCTGCGGCTCTGTTATCGATTTGTTTTCCTGTCCGTACAATCATCACCCAAAGGTGGAACAGGGCCTTTTGGGGGAAGAATGCGCAGAGGTGCTGCGCGGCTTTTTTCGCTGTATGCGTGCTGCCCGAAAAGAAAAGAAAGCAGGGAAACAATGGAAAACCGAAAACAAAGGACACTGACAAAAGTTCTATTGGTCATTTATTTGGCAATGCTGACGTGGCTGGTTCTATTTAAGCTGTCGTTTTCTCTTTCAATGTTTTACCGTTACCAGCACATCAATCTTATTCCGTTTGGAGCGTCTTTTTTGCCTGACGGCAGGTTAAATCTTGCTGAAATTTTGGGGAATGTTTTTATCTTTATTCCACTGGGAATCTTTTTAAAAATGCTGAAGCCGTCATGGTCATTTGCAAAAAAGACGGCGCTGTGTTTTTCGCTCAGTCTGGTATATGAAGTGCTGCAGTATGTTTTTGCTCTGGGGACAACCGATGTAACGGATCTGCTGGACAACACAGTGGGCGGTATGCTGGGGATAGGGCTATATATCCTCTTCAAAAAATGGTGGAAAGGAAAAACAGACCGTGTGATGAATATTTTTATGCTGGTTTTTATGGCGCTTATTCTGGCGGCAGTGTTGTATCTGAATATGGAATAGCTCGTATATATATACGGACACAAAAAGAACGGCGGGAATTTTCCCGCCTCTCTTTTTTGTATGAACTTTGTTTTTAGTAATTTTCTGCGCGGCGCTCGAAGTAAGCCTGCGGATGTTTGCACGCAGGGCAAACCTTCGGTGCCTGCTTGCCGACATAGATGTAACCGCAGTTGCGGCATACCCACACGGTATTCTCGTCGTCATCCTGAAAGACAATATCCTCTTTCAGGTTGGCAAGCAGTTTGCGGTAGCGCTCTTCGTGGGATTTTTCAACACTGGCAATACGGCGCATGGTGGCGGCAATCGCCTTAAAGCCTTCCGCGTCGGCGGTGTCGGCAAATTCCTTATACATTTCGGTCCATTCATAATGTTCACCATCTGCGGCGTCCGCAAGGTTGGCGACAGTGTCGGGGACGTTGTCATCATGGAGCAGCTTAAACCAGAGCTTTGCGTGTTCCTTTTCATTGTTTGCCGTTTCCTCGAAAATAGCGGCAATTTGTTCGTATCCATCTTTTTTAGCCTTGCTGGCATAGTAGGTATACTTGTTGCGGGCCTGACTTTCGCCGGCGAATGCGGCGGCGAGATTTGCTTCGGTTTTGCTTCCCTTGAATTCCATGACGATTTCCTCCTTTAATAATGAATGAAAGTAGATAGACGTACGGTTTTGTGTATGGGAAAAGGGGAATATCAAAATCATCCCCATTTTACGGCAGAATATGAAAGCCGGTTAGACATTGAAGCGGAACAGCACCACGTCGCCGTCCTGCATGACATAATCTTTGCCCTCACTGCGGACCAGTCCCTTTTCGCGGGCGGCGGCCATACTGCCGCAGTCAATCAACTGCGTATAGGGAACGACTTCGGCGCGGATAAAGCCGCGCTCAAAGTCAGAGTGTATCTTGCCGGCGGCTTGCGGTGCTTTGGTGCCTTTCTGAATGGTCCATGCGCGCACTTCCGGCTCCCCGGCAGTCAGGAAGCTGATGAGGCCCAGCAGAGAATAGGACGCACGGATAAAGCGGTCCAGGCCGGATTCTTCCAGTCCCATATCAGAGAGGAATAGTGCCTTTTCGTCCGGTTCCATACCGGCAATTTCCGCTTCTGTTTCGGCGCAGATGGGCAGTACACCGGCATGCTCTTTAGCGGCGACTTCCTCTACAGCTTTGTAGTAATGGTTGTTTTCAATGCCATTTTTAAAGTCGTCTTCACTCATGTTGGCGGCATACAGGACGGGCTTGCTGGTCAGCAGGTTTACAGTGGACAGCAGGGCGGCTTCATCCTCGGTGCAGTCTATGCTGCGGGCAGGCAGACCGTCATTCAGGGCTTTTTTCACACGCTCAAAGAAGTCCAGATCCTCCTGGAACTTTTTGTCGGCCTTCAGCTGCTTTTTCGTCTTGTCAATGCGGCGATCCAGCACTTCGATATCCGAGAGAATCAGCTCCACATTGACGGTGTCGATGTCGCGGACGGGGTCAATGCTGCCGTCCACATGGACGATGTCATCGTTATCGAAACAGCGTACCACATGGACAATGGCGTCCACTTCACGAATATTTGCAAGAAATTTGTTGCCTAAGCCCTCGCCTTTGCTGGCGCCCTTGACCAGACCGGCGATATCTACGAACTCTACGGTCGCAGGGGTGTATTTCTGCGGGTGGTACATTTCCGCCAGCTTGTCCAGACGCTTGTCCGGCACTGCGACAATGCCAACGTTTGGCTCAATGGTGCAGAAAGGGTAGTTTGCGCTTTGTGCACCTGCATTGGTGATTGCGTTGAAAAGGGTGCTTTTGCCAACATTCGGCAGCCCCACAATACCTAATTTCATACAGTTTTGTCCTTCTTTTTCGTATTCTAATAATATTCAAAGTATACCATTATCCGGAAGGAAACGCAAGGTACACGCAGGTGCCCTCCGCGCGGCTTTTTCCGCTGAAAGAATAAACCGCTTTCCTGCAGGACAGCTTACTTATGGAAACGGAGGCATCAAAAAAACCTGTCCTAAAGAGGGCAGGCTTTTTTGAAAACATACGGACTACTGTGCCCGCATATGATATTTATTCTGGAATTCCTCATTGGACATGGTAAAAAGCAAAATAGATTCAGCAAGCGAAACAGCGTAGAGAATGCCCCATATCCAGCCGGTCCAGCCGAGGGTTATCAGCAGGAACAGCGAAACAAGGCCCCAGCCCCACTGGCCGGTATAGAATTTATGAATGCCGAATGGACCCAAAAGCAGGCAGAGAACGGCAGTTGCGGTACGGCTGCGGATAGGTGTGGCACTACCCGGTATAAAACAGCCGTCAAAATAACCAAACGGCCGGCCAACTTGTCCGAAGGGAAACTGCGGTTTGTTGACCATGGTACCATTGAATTGTCCGCCGTAAGTGTAGGGCGGGTGATATCTGTCCTGTGGGTTTGGCTGACCGCAGGTGCAGTTCCCGGCCTGCTGGTCCGGTGTGCCCTGTGGGTTCGGCTGACCGCAGGTGCAGTTCCCGGCCTGCTGGTCCGGTGTGCCCTGTGGGTTCGGCTGACCGCAGGTGCAGTTCCCGGCCTGCTGGCCCGGTGTGCCCTGTGGGTTCGGCTGACCACAGGTGCAGTTCCCGGCCTGCTGGCCCGGTGTGCCCTGTGGGTTCGGCTGACCACAGGTGCAGTTCCCGGCCTGTTGATCCGACGTATTCGACTGCGCGTGTTCGACAAATTCCGGATTATTTTCTTTATCGGTTTCCATGTCGTTTGGCTCCTTTCGTCGTGGGTGTTAGGGATTGGATGCGTTCAGCAGTGCGGCAAAACGGCGCCAATCCGTCAGGCGGTTGCAGGGGTGTTTCGGCTGAATACAGGTGTCAAAGTCATTGTGAACACGATACCAAAACGCCCGCATTCCAGCGCCTGCGGCACCATCCATATCGCAGACGGGGTTATCGCCGCAGAACCAGGTTTCGTCGGCGGATGTCCCTATTTTATGCAGTGCAAGCTCAAAAAAACGCCGCTGTGGCTTGCGGAAGGCATATTCACTGCTGGCTAAAATGAAGCGGAACGGGTCCTGCGGAAAGCAGGCGTGCAGGCGGCGTTCCAATGTAGCGCCGGTAAAACAAAGGTTGCTTACGACGCCGAAAGGAATGCCATGCTGCTGCAGGGCGGAAAAGGCCTGTTCTATGTAGGGGGAGGGAGTAGCGGGGGAACAGACATCCCAGTATAGCTGCTCCGCCTGCAGGTCATTAATATCCAGCTGAATATCGAAAGATTCCAGCAAATAGCGCTGCAGGGATAAGTACCAAGTTTCCAGCGGCTGTGCGTCTTCCGGCACTTCCCAGTTGAGGTCCGCCTTGGCTTTCTGCGCGAATGCAAACAGCTGCGGCACAGTAACATGGTGTGGGTTGTAAACCGCGTGCTGCAGAACGGCGGTGTAGCCTTCTTTTATACGGGGGGAGGGCTCTGTACAGAGAGTCATACCATAATCGAACAGAACTGCTTTTGGATACTGCATAAAAACCTCCTAAAACGACCGGTTCGAAAAACCAATCAACAAACGCTGTCCGCAAAAGCGTTCCCTATTGCCTTTTTACAGAATTCTGGTAAAATGAAGATATGCAAAAACGAATTCATCATAGCATATTCATGGAGGAAATTCAAATGAATGAAAAAGCCATTATCAAAAAGGAAGTAACAAAGGATATGCTGGCAGTCAATGTCGGCAGCGGTTCCCTGTCTGTACTGGCAACGCCGTCCATCTGCGCGCTGTTTGAGAACGCCTCCGCACAGCTGGCCCAGCGGTATCTTGCTCCCAACAAAACGACTGTGGGATGCTCCCTTTCTATTGACCACACTGCACCGACACCTCTGGGCATGACGATCACCGTTACAGCGGAACTTGTAGAGCATGAGGGACGCTCCTTCCGTTTTCACTTGACAGCGGAAGATGAAAAGGGCGTTTGTGCAACAGGCGACCATACCCGCGTGGAAGTCAGCAGCCGCCGTTTTCAGCAGAAAGCGGACGACAAAAAGAACGCGGATAACTAAAACGATATGGCGTGAAAAAGAATGACAGCCGTCATACAGGAGCCTTGAACCACTTTTTGTGGCTCGGGGCTTTATTTTTTGCTGGACGCGGCCGACGACGCAGAGGACGTGGACTGCTGGCGGAAGGCAATTTTACGGTTTCCAGCTGTTGCCTGCAAAAGCTGTGTCAGGCTGGTTTTTGCCTTTGCATCAGCCTCTTTTAGAAGGCCCTGCTGGGCGGCTTTCTGCTCCATTTTGTGTTTTTCCCCTGCGGCGAAGGTCGTGTAGTCTTTTACATGAATGGGGTTAAAAATATTGTTTGTTTCATCGTAAACCTCAATGCTGTTCTCATCAATTTCATGGGACAGGACTTTTGCCTGCGGCAGGGTGAGGGTGACGGCGTTGTCCGAAACCTGCACCTGTACAGCGCTTAAATCCAGTCCGGCCTTAATCGTACCATCATAGGTAATCAAAAAACTTTTGGTAGTAAAAGGAACGGTGTAGCCGTAAAGAGCATTGGATTGTGAAAATTTCCCGACATTGGTGTACATATATTTAACCGTGGAAAGCTCCTGAATTCCGAGTACCTTTTCTTTTACAACCGTGCTGGTTACCTGCGGCTGGCTGCTGCCGCTGCGGGAAGCACGGCCGATGTTGATAAACAATAGGGATACGATACCAGCAGTGATGGCTGCGGTCAGAAGCAGCAGTTTTGTGGTACGTCCCAGGTGCAGTGTCTTCTTTTTAGAGTCCATAGATACCTCCAGTTCGGCGGCTCTGCTGCCGCCGGAAAAGCAGAAATTTGTCTGATTGCAGTTTATTATACTGGATATTGACGAAGAAAGCCAGAAAAAACATCCGCAGAAAACGTGAAACCTTTCTGCGGATGTCTGTGTATTCTGTGGAAGGTCCTTTATGCATCCATTACAATGAAGCCGCCGGTTTTGCCGCCGACACCGGCGGTGCGCTGCAAAACACGGTTCATGGTTTTGTAAGACGTCACATTGTATTTTGCAGTGAGCAGGACAGCTTGCGGGCAGGCGGCGATACTGTCTGCGTCTGGGTAATCCAGCTGAGATGGCGCACAGATAATGATGTTGTCATATTTGCTTTCAGCCGCTTTTAGTACGGCGGGAAAACTGCGGGCCAGCAGGTCAGCCGGATTTTCATCACCGGCTGCACCGGCCAGCAGAAACAGGCCATCCTGATTCGGCACGGCTGCAACGGCTTCTGCCATTGTGCAGCGGCCAGCTAAAACATCACGCAGGTTCTGTGTCGGGCTGACGCCCAGCAGGCCGGCCATCTGCGGGTTGCGCAGGTCAGCATCTATCGCCAGCACACGGCGGCCGGCTTGTGACAGAGAAACAGCAAGGCCCACCGCGGTTTGCGCGGTGCCGCCGTCCTTGGCGCCTTCTATCAGAAGACTGTTTGCAGGTTCTGCCTGATTCAGCAGAACGGTGCGGATTCGGCGGAAAGCGTCCGCCTGTTTGCCGTCACCGTGCGGGATTTCACCCAGACATTTCACACCCAGCAGGGCGGCGGCCTTTTTACCGTCACACACAGAACGGCGGGAAAGGACACGGATAAATCCATAGCATACAAACAGAATAAAACCAAGCACCAGGCCGAGGACACCGGCCTTGATTGTTGTGGCAAGTTTGGGGGTTTCCGGCATATCCGCGGCCGGGTCGCTGATGAAAGCGGTCAGCTTCGGCGACGGATACTGCTGAACCAGTTCGTCGCACAAAATCTCCGCAGCTGTATCAGAAATCTTCTCGGCCATGTCGGCGTTTGTTGTTTCCAGTGTCAGTTTCACGGCCGGTGCGCCCTGCTGCTGCTCACCGGTAATTTTGAGGATTTCCCCTTCCTGCAGGCCAAGACGTTTGGTTGTCTTTTCAATCAGGTCATGGGAGCTGGCCTGCGCCACGGCGGAAGTTATCCGATAGCTGACAATGCCGTTGTACTGCAGGCGGTAGTCTGAGCTGGCGTTTTCCGGAAGCTCGCAGTTCAGCATAATGGTGGTGTTGACTGTGCTGGACATGGAGTGCAGCTTCAGTGGCAGTAGGGCACACAAAACGCCGCACAGCAAAACAACCAGCAGAAACTTTATCCAGTTTCGTTTGTAAAAATGTAAAACATCCGAAAAGCGAAAATACGGCTTCATTGGTGTGGGTCCTCCTTATGGTTTGAGTCATCGGCAACACCCGCAAAGCGGAGTACCTTTTCCATAATCATTTTCCAATCAAAATGGTCCATGGCAAACTGACGTTCCTGGGCAGTAATTTCCGGATGCTGCCGACAGTTCAGCACAAATTTGACGACCATATTCATATCTACGGGGGAAGGGTCATTTGGTACCTGCAGGGCAAAAGCGGAGTTTCCCTTTTCCAGGGAATCCTCACAGGTGTAGATGAAAGGCAGACCCTGCGCGCAGTATTCGCGTGCCTTTAGGGAAGAGCAGGCCTGCAGGCCCCGCCGGTAGCAGCCCAGTTTGGAAACCCCAAGGTCAGCCCTTGCGTATAGGTTTTCCAACTCTTTTCCCGTTTTAAAGCCGGGGCATTCCACATCTTCCTGCAGGCCGTATTTCCTGATTTGCGCACGGAAGTCCGGCATTTCCTTGGGGTCGCCGCCCACCATGATAAACCGAATATGCGGTTTGCGGTGTGGTTCCGCCTTTTTATAGCGATACATCCCTTCCAGAATGCGGTCATATGCCTGCCACCAAAGAGTACCTGCCACTCCAATCAAAACAATTTCGTCCGGGCTGGACTTCAGTGGCACCGGCTTCATGGCATTCACATCAATCCCATTGCTGATATTGATTGCCTTTACACCAAAGAAATGGTCGCTTGGGTTGCCAATCAGGGCAACGGCATCCACAAGCCCTTTCAGTCCCAAGGCGGAAAGACGGTCCTCCGCGGCAAAGGCAAGGACATGGGCTTTGGCGGAAACACGCTTTGTCAGAGGATGCACATGGTCGACGCTGCTGATGTAGTCCGCAATATAGGGGTAATTTGGCAGCTCGATAATAATGCGTCTAGTGCCGTTCCGGCGCGTAATTCTGCAGATTTCCAGAACATCAAAACTGATGCGGTCCAACCTCATGTACAAAACGTCAAAGGAATGCTGCGACAAATACTCTTTTGCAGCATCCGCAAGCTGATGCATCATTCCGCTGCCGCCGGTAAGCTTTTTTATTTGAGTCCCGTTTTCTGTAACAAAGCGGTATTCACAGCCTTTCCAAAGGGAGTAGGTAACATGATACCCCAACTGCTGGAAGGCGTGGACCTGTGAACGTATCTTACGGGTGACGCCGACATAGAGAAGGGCATCTTCCTGAAAAGTTAGATACATGAGTTCCATTTGCTGATCTCCTCGTAAAGCCTTTATCGTTTTCTCTGCAGGGAAAGAACTGCCTGTTGTTTTGGAACCTTAACTGCAGAGTTTCCTGCCCGTTCCTTCGGTGGTGCCGCAGGGGAACAAACTCCTTGTGTAACTAGGGAAGGCAAGTTGGCTGCAGTCAGGCGCCTACTACGACAAAACCAGCCACTTTGCCGCCGACGTCTGCGGAAGCGCTGACAGCGCTGCGTGCTGTGGAAAAGGAGGTCTGTCCATATTTTGCAGTGCAAAGGACGGCCTGCGGGAAGGCGGCAATGCTGTCTGCGTCCGGGTAGTCCGGCTGGGACGGCGCGCAGATAATCACACTGTCATACTGCGTTTCAGCTTCCTTCAGCACGGCGGGAAAACTGCGGGCCAAAAGGTCAGCTGGGTCGTCTTTTCCAGAAGCACCTGCCAGAAGGAACAGACCGTCATGATCCGGAACCGCCTCTGCGGCTTCTGCCAGGGTACTGCGGCCTATCAGAACGTCCCGCAGGTTCTGTGCGGGCTTTACGCCCAAAAGGTCAGCCATCTGTGGGCTGCGCAGGTCAGCGTCCACAGCCAAAACACGGCGTCCGGCTTGGGCCAAAGAAACTGCAAGACCAGCTGCGGTCTGCGGTGCACCGCTGTCCTTTCCGGTGTCCTCTATCAGCAGGCTCCTGGAAGTTTTTGTCTGGTTCAGCAGCACAGTGCGCAGTTCACGGAAAGCATCCGCCTGTTTTCTGCCGTCACCGTGTGGAATCTCACCCAGGCATTTGGCGCCGACCAGTTCGGCAGAACCTTTGCCGCTGCGGATAGAGTGGTTGGAAAGAACACGGATAAGTCCGTAACAGAGGAAGACAATAAAACCAAAGGCAAGGCCCAGAATGCCGGATTTTATCATAGCAGATTTTTTGGAGTGGCTGACGACCAGAACTGCCCTATCGCTGATGAAAGCGGAAAGCTTCGGCGAGGGGAACCGCTGAACTACTTCTTCTCCCAGAATATCGGCGGCAGTGTCGGCAATTTTTGCGGCCATGTCCGCGTTGGTGGTCTGCACGGTCAGCTTTACGGCCGGCGCACTTCTCATCTGTTCACCGGTAATCTTGCTGATTTCGCCCTTTTTCAGGCCAAGACGCTGGGTCGTTTTTTCCACAAGGCTGTTGGAATTGGACTGTACCAGAACGGACTGCACACGGTTGTAGAGAATGCCGGTGTACTGCTCACGAAAATCAGTGGAAGCATTTCCTGGCAGCTGGCAGTTGATAGTCAGGGTGCTGTTGGTGGTATAAGTGTACTTGGCCAGCTTTAGGGGAAGCAATCCACACACAACACCAAACAGAAGGATGACCAGAAGAAATTTGACCCAGTTTCGCTTAAAGAAATGCATGACGTCAGAAAAACTTGCATACAGCTCCATTGTGGGGCCTCCTTATTGTTTAAGATTTATCCGCGGCGCCCGCAAAGCGGAGCACCTTTTCCATAATGATTTTCCAGTCGAAGTGGTCAGCCGCGTACTGCCTTTCCTGCCGGGAGATGTCTGGATTCTGTCGGCAGCGCTCGACAAAGCGGACCACGGCGGCAATGTTTACCGGGGAAGAGTCATTTGGAATTTTCATCGCAAATGCTACATCTTTCGGCAGGGTATCCTCATAAGCATACAGGAAGGGAATGCCGGCGGCACAGTATTCGCGTGATTTCAGGGGTGACAGCCATGTCAGGCCAATCTGATAAACGCCCAGGGAGGAAACCGCCGCGTCACACTGGTTGTAAAGAACGGAAAGTTCCTTCGCGTTTTTATAACCGAGAAAGGCAGAGGAACTGCCGAGGGAAAGTGATTCCGCACGGGCCTTCATGGCTTCAATCGTCTCATTTGCACCGACGATTTCAAAGCAGACTTCCGGGTCCTGCGGTGCTTTTTCCTTTTTATACTGTGCCAATCCTTCCAGCACACGGGAATAGCCGTGCGCAACGGAGGTTCCCGCTACACCCAGCAGGCGAATGGTGCCGTCGGAGCTGCTGACCTGTTTTGGAGCAATTTTGCCGACTGCTACGCCATTGTCAATGGTAATGGCCGGAATTCCCCACAAACGGGAAATCGGTGCGCCGAAAACAGCCAGTGCATCTACATACTGTTTCATATGCGGTACAGTGGTGGCGTGCTGCCAAATTTCCAGCAAATGACCGGCCATTGAGCGCCGGTCTTTTTTCTGCAGGTCCACATGCAGAAAGCGCTTGTACTCACCCCAATAGGGGTAAGTGGCAATCTCAAAAATAACGCGGCAGGCAGGGTTCACATTCTTTGCAGAAGCCGCCGTCTGTAGCGCATAGGGATTTGCCAGAAAGCCTTTAATGTATACGGCATCATAGCAGCCGTCCGCGGCAAATTCACTGATGCACCGGGCAATGGACTGCTGCTGTTCGTGCCAGCGCAGGCCGGAAGGGAAATCCTTCCGCTGTAGCTTGCTGCCGTCCGCACTGCAAAGCAAAACGCTGCTGCCATCTACGCAGGTATAGTGCGCTTCCCAGCCCAGCTGGGCAACGCCCTCTGTCTGTCCGGCGACTTTTTTGAGGATGCCAGCATATTGTTTTGCTTTGCTGACATTGCTTACATATAGAAATTTCATAATGTATTCCCACCATTCAAGGCCGAATAAAATGCATGGTAATTTTTTTCTGCACTGAATTTTTCCGCCCAGATTTTACGGGCATTGCGGCAAAATCCGTCATAGGCTTCCGCGTCCATATTCCGCATTTTCTGCAGAGCGGCCAGCAGTGCCTGCGGTGTAAAGTCCGCCGGCAGGAGGAACCCGTTTTCCCCGTTTTTTACAATTTCATGAGTGCCGCCGACATCGGTGGCGACCACCGGTGTGCCGAAAGAAGCGGCCTCCATAATGGTTACAGGAATTCCCTCACTGGAACTGACATTGACAAACACAGATACCGCATGTTCCCGGTAATAGGCCAGAACTTCCGCGTTCGTTTTCTGCCCGAGGAACTGAACGGTGACATTTGGAGGCAGTTTTTCAGCCTCTGCCTGCAGTTCGTTTTCCAGCGGACCAGAGCCGATGTGCGTCCAGACAACAGGAAAATCGGTCTGCTGCAGCGCGGCAATCAAAAGATGAATCCGCTTAACTGGAACCAGATAGGAACAGGACAGCAGGCGAAAAGGCTCCCGACTGTGCTGCCCAATGCCGTTGTCGTTTGTGCCGAGGTAGGCACAGGCGATTTTTCCGGCGTCCGGGCCTGCCTGTTGCCGCAGGACCACCGCGCCGTCCTCTGAACAGGGACAGATGCGGTCAAGATGATGGAACAGATAGCGGCGCATGGGCAGGTAGCCGCTTTTTCGCCGTTCCGGGTGAATATCAAACCCATGAGCACGGGAAATTTGACGAACCGTGACGCCCTGTTTCCGCAGTGAGTCGGCAAAACGCACGCCGGCCGCCGCCGCGTCGTACAGCCAGTAGCTGTACAGCACCACTTCGTCACCCGGCCGAACGGAAATTGTTTCTGTCAGTGCCGCGGCAATTTCTACCGCGTTTTTCGCGAAAAACAATAACTCATGCGTGCGCTCTCCGTTTAACTGCCCTTCCTTTGCCAGCAGGGAAATTTCAGCCCGCACATCGGAACGCAGCAGCAGACGCATATAAGCGGATCGGCCAAGGCTGCGGCGCGGCAGCTGCACCAGCTCGCAGCCTTCCGGCAGAGACTTTGTCTGTACCGCACCTTTCTGCGGGCTGCACGGGCAGACCAGAATACGGTCAAAACCGAAAGCCCGCGCCAGCTCGGCGGGGATAAAATCCTCTCCGCTGCCCAACGGAAAAGAAGTCGTCAGCAGAATTAATAGCTTCAAGTGGGATCAGCACCTCCTGCAGAGAAGGGAACAATGCCGCCCCGTGACCGGCGCAGGTGCGCGCCAATTCCGGAAACCAGCAGTGCCGCCAGATAAATGAGGATAAAGTAAAGCAGGTAGGTAATGCTGAATACATTGAAAACCCAGGATAAGGCAAAGTTGCGAGGCACATAAACCAGGTTCTTTATGGCAATTAAGCTAAGGGCAAGAACTGGCCAGGAGCGGGTGAGCATGGTGGCAAAGAAACGGAACGCAACACCAAAGAAACCGCTGACGATGGCAACGCCCGCCATGCCGAAAGAAACGTAGGCTTCTGCAACAAAAGAGGTCCCAAAGCCGCCGCCGTTTAGGTACCGGGACGGGTCCGCCATAAAGGTCAGCACATGACCAAAGTTGTAATTGGTCATAACATACGGAATATTCTGAGTGCTCGTTAAGGAAGAAAGGCCCAAAATAGAACTGAGCAGGCCGTTGTTGTGTACAAATTCAGTGCAGGGATAGAACAAAAACTGCCAGGAAGTCTGGTGGTTAAAATAATCCCAATAGTTGACCATCTGTTGAACAACCCGATAAGTCGCTCCCTGTGAATACAGGAAATTAGAAAGGGCAGTGAACAAATTGCGGTGTCCGCTTCCACCTGCGCGCCGTTCTGCTACCATCTCCAGGAAGTATATCATCAATGCGATGACAATGAGGACCGGCACAATGTGTTTTTTCTGGAAAATACGCTGTTCTTTCGGAATGATTCTGTCCCGCAGGAAAAAGTAAATCAAAAGCATCAGCGCTTCGCAGACAAAAGTGTTGCGCCGGCCGGTCATCAGGGAGGAGAGCATATAAATCCCGTAAACAAAAAGCGGCAGCCTCAGCTGGCAGCGGTCCGGCAGCGTGGCCAGAAATACGGCAAAAGACGGCACAAAGAACATGGAAAGCCGGCTGATAACCGACGGCACGCTTCTGTCTAAGTCTTTTGTATAGGAACCGAGGTACCCGTACCGCAGCACAACCAGAATGCTCTGCAGCAGGACATAGAAAAATGCCAGCGAGCTGATAATCAGCATAATGATGCTGATTTGACGAATCAGTGGTGTAAGCTGGCTGCGGTGGAATACAGAGGGGTCATGTTTTTCCAGTGCTTTTTCCCGATGGAAAAACAACGGTGCCGACAGCTTGTACCCGGCGTAGACAAAAAGAAGTGCGAAGGTAACAATCTGCAGCGCCGAAAAGAGATTTTCGTAAGAATTCGCTTCCAAATTATAAAGCAGATAATCGGGGTCCTTTGCCAAGAAAGCAATATAAACACGCCCCAGCAGCAGAATATCAAAGGAAATGACAAAGACCAGCATGGGGAAGTCCCGCCGGATATGGCTGCAGAGGTCCCAAAGAATAGCAACATTTAGAGCGACATTTGCGGCGAAAAGCAGATATACTGCACCAGTTGAGTACGAATTGCCGGACAGCCGCAGCAGATTCGCCAGGATAAGAAGAATACTGCCCGAGCCAAACAGCAGCGTATTGCGCCATGTGCTGCGCGCATTCAGCTGTTCTGCTGTCATGGGTCCACCTCCTGTTTTGTTCAAGTTCAAAATATTATAATTATCTTATTATAGCATGGAATCTTTTCAGTGACAAATTTTTTAAAAATCGGAAGCACAAGATATTTTCAGAACGGTATATGTAAACTGTACCTCTTATTTTTTTATAGACTGTCTATTTTAAACATTCCAGTTTTCCGCTATGATAAGGAAAATCCTGTTCCCACGAAAAGTGCGGGAGACTGAAACAGGCCTGTAGAGAAAGGAAAGTGGTTCCCTGTGAAAAACAAATCCCTGCATCTTGGTGTTATGGCTGCGCTGTTTGGCGCACTCATTTTTGTAGTGACGGCTTATATTCTGCATATTCCAACGCCGGCAACCGGCGGCTATATCCATCTGGGTGACGCTTTCGTCTATTTGGCGGCCAGTATGCTGCCCGCACCGTATGCGGTGGCAGCCGCCGGAATAGGGGAGGCAATGTCGGATGCACTGACGGGCAGCCTAGTGTATGCCCTGCCGACACTGCTGATTAAATCGGCGATGGCGCTGTGCTTTTCCACGGCCGGTGCCAAGCTGCTGACACGGCGCAATGCCCTTGCTACCATTGCGGCTGGCGCCATTTGTGTTGGCGGCTACTACCTGACAGAGGCGTTCCTGATGCACAGCATGGTTTCACCGCTGGTGGAAATTCCGGCAAACTTGGTGCAGGCAGCTGCCAGTGCGGTTATTTATCTGCTGGCGGCACGTGCACTGGACCGTCTGCAGATGAAAAAGAAAGTGGCGGCTTTCGTTCAGTAAACATCATTGTTATCTGACCAAAAGAATGGTATAATATTCTCCATGTTCTTTATGAAACAGCGAATATGGAGTATGAAGACAATATGAAGAAAAAAGACAGAAGAATTCACAGCGATGTGGTGCGGGATTCTCTCAACACGTTTGGAACCAATGCATTTGGTGCGGTGCTGGCACTCATTTCCTCTATTGTAGTGCTTCGCCGGGTGGACCCAACCATAAAAGGTTACTACAATGCGGTGCAGAACTGGGGCGGCGGCTTTTATACCATCATTGGGTTAAGCGTAGCGGCCTCTATTATTTATTTCGTCGCGCGATATAAGATTGAAAATACCCGGAAGCCCATTGTAAAACTGGGAGCAGTCATTTTCGTGGTGATTGCGGTTATTGGCACGGCAATTTTGATTGCACTGCGAAAAAGTTCGTTTTTCAACAAGACACCGTCGCCGTTTTTGGTGGCGATTGTAGTCTATGCGCTGAGTTCCCTGGTGCTGAACCTGTGTACCGGTGTGCTGCGCGGTGAAAATAAGTTTAAGTCCTTTAATATGATTAACCTGCTGCAGCGAATTTTGGCAATGATTTTAGCCCTTTACATTGCATTCCGACCATCGGCAAGCATTTGGATTTGGGGAACCGTAGCCATTTCCTGCGGAATGATTGTATTTGGTCTAGTGTGTATCCGCCGCTGGAACGGTCCGCGGCCTAAGCCTGCACCGGACGATGATTATCCGGTACCGGCTAACTCCATGATTAAGTACAGCCTGAAAGCCCATGTCAGCAACGTCCTGACCTACATCAATACATTCCTCGGTACCTATATTGTACAAGGAAAGTTTGGCATTAAAAACCTTGGCGTCTACTCTACGGCATTTACCATTATGCAGCAGGTGTGGATTCTGCCGGATGCGGTCAGCCAGGTCATTATGAGCCGCATTGCGGCTATGAGTGAGCAGAAAGACAAACTGCACCTAACATTGATATCTACGAAGATGGTTACCTATGTAACAACGGTGGCGGCACTGCTGATTCTGTGGATGGCAAATGTTTTTGTGCCGTGGCTGTTTCCAATGTATACGGGAGCGCTGGCACCGCTGTCATACCTCATTGTCGGCTCCATCTTTATTTCCTATTCCAAGGTGCTGGGCAATTCCATAGCTGCCTACGGTCGGCCGGAGCTTAATATCCTGCCCACTGCGCTGGGTGTCGCTTCCAACTGTGTAGCGTGCCTGATTTTTATTCCGTTGCTTGGCATTAACGGCGTGGCACTGTCCACCTCTATTTCTCTGACGGTGCAGGGGCTTTCCAGTATCGTTATTTTTTGCAGATACTCCCATACACCGTTTGTTCGTCTGCTGGTACCAAGCCGTGAAGAGCTGAATGCTGTAAAACAAATATTCAAACATAAATAATCCGTTGAAATGACAGAACGCTGCTCCGTGTTCCGCACGCTTTCAAAGGTGCGGGATACGGAGCAGTTTCTCATAGCTGTATGTCAGTCAGAATAAGGAATACTTTTTGTTTACTGCGGCTGGCTGTTCGCCGGCTGCAGGCAGAGCTCGGCGGGATTCAGCTGGTTCATTTGAATCGCGCGGTCACGTACATAAATGTACAGTTCTGCACGGGCGCTTTCCACATAAGGCATCAGGAAAGATACGCTCAGGCCCAGCGTTATCAGGCTGGTCAACCCCACCAGTATATACCACCAGAAAAAGGAAAGGTCAAACAGGAAAAGGCGCCCTTTTTCACCGTCTGACAGCATCCAACTGATTTCCCGTGCGCGTTTTCCGGTCAAGCTGGGATTGTCTGCCAGCAGAAAATCTACATAATAATACTGATAGCGCTTTACAATGCCCGGAACGATAAACAATAGGCTCCACAAAAAAATAAAAAGATTGGTCGTGAAAAGAACGCCGACGGTGTTCCCCCAGCTCTGCTGAAAGCCGCTGAACAGAGTGGAGAAGTGGGTGTCACCAAAGCGTTTGTGCAGGTAGTAGCGGCTGGCACCTACCATCATAGCTGCGCCGATAAAAATGGCGACCAGCAGTGTCAGCAGGGCCAGAATGGAAGAAATCGTTGGGAAGAAGCCGAAGCTGTGGTGCCATGAAAAGTCAGCCCCACTCCATTCATTCCGCAAGAAAAGGCCGTCTTGGAAGTCGTGCAGCTTTTTAACTAGATGCTGAAAAGAGCTGTATATGGAAAAAATACCGCCGCTCAGCAGCGTTGCCACCAACGAAACAGCAAAGCTTACCCAGTAACAGTTGTGTAGGGAAATTTTTGCGTTGTCCTTCAGAATGGAACGTTGCCAGTTCATAATGATTTCTCCTTTCGTGTGGGAAAACTGTAAAAAGGAACAATGCTCTTTTATATTTTATTATTCTATATATTCTATATGAAACAAATGGAAAATATAGAAAAAATAAGGGAATACAGAGAAAAACCGTACAGGGAAACAGTTCCCCGTACGGCCTTTTTGTAAAACCGATTAGTCGGCGTATTTGTCGTTCTTGTTGTTCCAGGAATACATCTTGCGCAGCTCGGAACCAACTTTCTCCAGCTGATGTTCTGCGCTCATCTTGCGGCATGCGTTGAAGTGGCAGCGGCCGTTCTTGTTTTCGGCAATCCACTTGGAAGCAAATGTACCATCCTGGATTTCATTGAGGACCTGTTTCATGGAAGCTTTCACTTCAGGGGTGATGATGCGTTTGCCAGTCTCATAATCGCCATATTCAGCGGTGTCAGAGATGGAGTAGCGCATGAAGCTGAAGCCGCCTGTATAAATCAGGTCAACAATCAATTTCATTTCATGAATGCACTCGAAGTAAGCATTCTCCGGCGGATAACCAGCCTCTACCAGAGTTTCAAAGCCGGCCTTCATCAGGGCAGTTACACCGCCGCAAAGGACAGCCTGCTCGCCGAACAGGTCTGTTTCGGTTTCAATTTTAAAGGTTGTTTCCATCAGAGCAGCGCGTGCGGCGCCCAGTGCTGCGCCGTAAGCCAGCGCGATGTCTTGGCAGTGACCGGAAGCGTCCTGATAGACGGCAATCAGTGCCGGGGTGCCCTTGCCTTCGACGAACTCACTGCGCACAGTGTGACCCGGAGCCTTCGGGGCAATCATAAAGACATCTACATCCTTCGGCGGAACGATTTGGCCGTAATGAATGTTAAAGCCATGTGCGAAGGCAAGTGCCTTGCCAGAGGTCAGATACGGTGCAATGTCGTCCTTATAAATCTGAGACTGTTTCTCATCCGGGGCCAGAACCATAATAATGTCAGCAGCCTTTGTAGCTTCTGCAGTGGTCATAACCTTGAATCCCATGTCTTTTTCCACATGTCCCCAGCGCTTGCTGCCCTTATACAGACCAACAATGACGTTGACACCGCTGTCGCGCAGGTTAAGCGCGTGTGCATGGCCTTGGCTACCGAAGCCAATGACGGCCACAGTCTTTCCTTTCAGTACGTTGATGTCGCAGTCTGCGTCGTAATAGATCTTTGGCATTATTCTGTTCCTCCTTATCTTACTGTTGTAAGAAAATGTAGTATATAACGGAACTCCTGGAGCACTTAAACCAAGACTTGCCCCCGTCAGAGCTGGGTGCTCCCCCTCAGCTTGAGAAGCTCTGGAAAGAGTTGGGTTGACAAAAGGAATGATTTATTTGCTGCCTTTTTCAACGGCAATGGCACCGGCCCGTACGACTTCTTTAAAGCCGAAGGGCCGCAATAGGGCCAGCAGGGTAGCGGTGCGTTCGTCTGTATCGCAAAACTCCAGTGTCAGCGTTGTGGTGGTTACGTCCACAATGCGTGCCTGCATAAGCTCCGCAATCTTCATGACGTCGCCGCGGTCCGGGGTACGGCAGTTTACCTTTACTAAGGAAAGCTCCCGTGAAATGAAATGGCCGGGTTCCAGCACGCGTACCTTAATGACCTGAATCAGCTTATTTAGCTGCTTTTCTACCTGCTCAACCATGTGCTCGTCACCGTTCACCACAATGGTCATGCGGGAAACGGCAGGGTCCTCTGTCACACCGACTGCAAGAGAGTCGATGTTGAAGCCGCGCCGGGAAAAAAGCCCTGCCACTTTGGAAAGGGTGCCCGGCTGGTTTTCCACCAAAACAGAAAGCGTATGTTTCATTGTTTCCGCCCTCCCTAAATGCTGGGTGTGGAGGGGTCTACCCTGCACACCAGAATGTAAGGCGCGTCACAGGAAAGCATTTGTGCAGCCTGCGCTTTGGCCTCAGCATTGCTGCTGGCCAGAGAAGCGCGGATACCGTAGCTTTCTGCAAGTTTGACAAAATCGGGCACACCGCCTTCCAGCACAGTGCCAATATGATGTCCGCCATACAGCCTGTCCTGAAATTCTTTTACCATGCCGAGCATACCGTTCTGCATGATAATGATTTTAATATTTATACCGGTTTGTATCAGCGTACCCAGTTCACACATGGACATTTGGAAGGAGCCGTCGCCGCACACCGCCACAACCTGCCGGTGGGGCTTGGCCATTTTGGAACCGACAGCGGCCGGAATGGCATACCCCATGGTGCCGAGGCCGCCGCTGGTTAAAAAGCGGCCCTCTTTCACGTTGAAGTTGCGTGCCGCCCAGATTTGGTTTTGGCCAACATCGGCAACCAGAATCGCTTTTTCTTCCATCATCGCGGATAAGTCACGGATAAACACACGGGGCTCAACAAAGTCATCCCGCGGTTCACCGCGCGGCGGAAACTGCTTTTTGTAGTCCACCACTTTTTGCTTCCACGCTTCCGGAACTGTGTCGGTTACCTGTTCGGTCAAACTTTTGAGAACCTGCCGGACATCGCCGACAATGGGAACATCCACCGGCATATTTTTTCCGATTTCCGCCGGGTCAATATCAATATGAATAATTTTTGCCTGTTCTGCAATTTGCTTCGGAGCGGAAACCGCGCGGTCGCCCACACGGGCACCGCACAGAATCACCAGGTCGGCCTGCTGCATGGTCAGGTTGGCGTTTTCCCGTCCGTGCATTCCAATCATGCCGAGGTACAGGTCACTGTCCATCGGCATCACGCCGATTCCCATCATAGTGGCGCATACCGGAATTCCGCTTTTGCGGGCGAAGGCAATCATCTCATCACGGGCATTCGCCGACACCACGCCTCCGCCGCAGCAGATAATGGGACGTTCCGCATCGGCAATGGCTTTCAGTGCTTTTTTTACCTGCAGGGCGTGGCCCTGCGTGCTCGGTTTATAGCCGCGGATAATGGCTTTCTCAGGATAGTGCCACTCGGACACTTCCTGATTTTGTATATCGGTAGGTACATCAATGAGCACCGGACCAGGCCGGCCGGTGGAGGCAATATGGAACGCCTCCTTAAAAATGCGCGGCAGCTCGGCGGCATCTTTCACAAGGTAGCTATGCTTGGCGAAGCTTTCACATGCGCCTGTAATATCTGCTTCCTGAAACACGTCACGGCCCAGCAGCCAGGAGTTGACCTGTCCCGTAATGACCACCAGCGGAACAGAGTCCATGTAAGCAGTGGCAATGCCGGTGATGAGGTTTGTTGCACCGGGGCCGGAGGTTGCTACGCATACGCCTGTTTTTCCGCAGGAGCGTGCATAGCCGCTGGCCATATGAGCGGCGTCCTGTTCTTCCCGTACTAAAACATGGCGGAGGGAAGACGAACCGAGACAGTCATAAAATGGACAGATTGCCGCACCCGGATAACCGAAAACCACGTGGATGTTTTCTTTCTCCAGGCACCGTACCATGATTTCTGCACCGCTGGCCACTGCAAACACCCCCTTGTGCTGCATTGTCATACATGTACATTCCGTGTGCATCAACTGATGATGTTTGAAACTGATTATATTATGAAAAAATCAAAACGTCAATATCCTTTTGCAATTTAGTGACATAAAACCATAAAATTTTTGCAGGCCATACACAAAATGCCTGCAAAAATAGGCGCATTCAGCACAGAATGTCCATTTGATTCATAACAAGGCCGGTAATCAGCTTGGGATAAAAGTAAGTGGATTTCTGTGGCATCTTTTCACCGGCGGCCGCTACGTCGCGGATTTCAGTGACGCGCGTGGGGTTCATCAGGAAGGCACACTGGCTTTCGCCCTTCTGTACGCTGGAAATCGCTTCGTCCATATCGCGGGTGTAGGAAAGGTTGATTTGCTTTGCCATGTTTTCCTTGTCAATGCCCAGTACTTTCTGCAGAATCAGGGTATGCAGAACGCTGACGTCCAACCCGCGGCTGGCAGCGGATTTGTCTGGCAGGGCTGCGTCCATATCGGCAAGGTCCTTGAGGACCAGCAGGTCCCATTCATCGCCGCCGCAGTAGCAGGCGAAGGCTTTCTGACCGGAAGCGTAACAGTCGGCGAGCTTTTCGGAGATTGCCTGTACGCCGGGGATATGTACAATTTGGAACTGGTCGCGACAGCCGTCCAGCAGTGCTTCCCGATTGAAGCCGGGAAGTCCATGGATGAGGCGGTGTGTCGGAAATACGACCAGACCGGGGTCTTCCATATCCGCAAGCATCATCATGCAGTAGTCCGGTTCATTGGAAATGACACCTTGGTCGCGGCACCAGTTGCGG
Organism: Caproicibacterium lactatifermentans; assembly: GCF_013315815.1. Classification (NCBI taxonomy): domain Bacteria; kingdom Bacillati; phylum Bacillota; class Clostridia; order Eubacteriales; family Oscillospiraceae; genus Caproicibacterium; species Caproicibacterium lactatifermentans. Next base: position 1,895,414 of record NZ_CP046051.1, on the reverse strand, counting down.
AAATTCAGGGCAGTTTCATAGCGGTGGTGGCCGTCGGCAATATACAGGCGGCGCCTTTCAAAATCCGCACAGATAGCGGAAATGGCGACCGGGTCATTTACCAGCCACAGGCGGTGTGTGACAGTGCCGTCCGAAAATTCATAGCGGGGCGTGTCGCGGCTCAGGGCATCCAGCCGGGCGCGGGTAGTATGCTGCGGGTCCATATACAGGGAATAAATCTGGCTGAAGTTGCAGTAAGTGGTCTGCATGAGGTGGAAACGGTCTTCTTTTGCCTTGCTGAGGGTTTCCTCGTGCGGCAGAATGACACCGCGCTCAAAAGGTTCCAGCTTTACGCGACAGATGACACCCTTAATGCGGTAGGTCTTTTCACTAGCTTTAAATTCTTCCTCATAAATATAAAGGCCGGGCTGCGTATCTTCCTGCAGAATGCCGCCGGCCTCCCAGTTTTTCAGCAGAGCGCCGGCCGCGGCATAAGGATTTTCGCCGCGGGGCAGTTCCAGCCGGATGATGTTGTACGGGCTTTCGGCAAGAAACGAGCTGTGCTGCTCTTCGCTGATGATATCATAGGGCGGGCAGGTGAGCTTTGCGATGTCGCCGGCTTTTTGGGTATAGCGCAGCGCACGGAACGGTTTGACAACGGCCATAAGAATATACCTCCTCTAAATATAAGACACTGAAAAGAAACACAGCCTGCGGCAGCCGCCGGTAGGGGACGTCTTTGGCGGGTTTGTATCATTGTAACCGCAAAGGTGCAGTTTCGTCAAGCAAAGTGATAAAATTTGCAGGACTTTATAAATTTTAATGCACTTTTCATGCCTATACCTGCCGCCTATCCCAAAGAAACCCTGCGTAAAAAGGACTGCCGCATCCGCCGTAAACTTCACACAAAGTTCAGAAACCAAAGATATACTAAACAGATACTGCAAAAATGACAGCAGAATGCCCGCCGGCAGGCGTGCAGAACAACAGCAAAAGGAGTTGGGAACAGATGATCGAAGTCAGCCACCTCACTAAACGGTACGGCCGGAACACAGCTTTGTCGGACATGAGCTTTACGGTGGAGGGCAGCGGCGTTGTGGGGTTCCTGGGGCCGAACGGCGCCGGAAAGTCCACCACAATGAATATTTTAACAGGCTACCTTTCGGCCACCAGCGGTACCGTTTCCATAGAGGGACATGATGTGCTGGACGATGCCGATGCGGCGAAAAGCTGCATTGGGTATCTGCCAGAACTGCCCCCGCTGTATATGGATATGACCGTGGAGGAATATCTGGACTTTATTTACGACCTAAAAAAAGTAAAGCGGTCCAAAAAAGAGCATATCGGAAAAATATGCCGGCTAACGGGCATTGACCATGTTTATACGCGCCTGATTGGCAACCTGAGCAAGGGCTACCGCCAGCGTGTTGGGCTGGCACAGGCACTGCTGGGCGACCCGCCGGTGCTGATTTTGGACGAACCCACCGTTGGACTGGACCCCAAACAGATTATTGAAATACGCAATTTAGTTAAAACTTTGGGGAAAAGCCACACCGTGATTCTTTCGTCCCACATTCTGCAGGAAGTGGAGGCTACCTGCGGACGCATTCTCATTATTAACAACGGCCGTCTGGCAGCAGACGGCACACAGGAAGAACTGGCCAAAAGCGTGGAGCCGCAGCGGCTGATGACCGAGATAGAAGCGCCCGAAAAAGAAGCGAAAAAAGCGCTGCAGGCGCTGCCGCATGTGGAAACCGTGCGGGCGGAAGGGGAAAGCGAACCCGGTGTACAGAAATACTCACTGGATGAAAGCGATGATGTCCGCCGCGAGGTGTTTCAGCTGTGCTGTGACAAACACTGGCCAATGCTGGCCATGTCGCCGCGGCGCAATACCCTGGAGGATATCTTCCTGCGGGTAACGTCCGGTGCGGACAAGCAGGCCGAAAAAGAGGACGCAGACCACAGTCGCCGCATGCGTGCGGCTGCAGCCGATGTTGTGGACTGCAGGGTACCCGAAACAAACGACGAACTTTCCCGCAAAGAAGAAAAGGCCGCGGAAAAAGCGGACGATGCAGATACCCGGAAGGGGGAGAATTGAGATGGGCGCAGTAACCAAAAAAGAACTGAAACAATATTTCCATTCTCCGGTTGCATATGTCTGCCTGGGAGTCATTTTGGCGCTGTTCGGCTTTTTCTACACGCAGGTGTTCCTTTCCGGCAGCTCTGCCAATATTTCGTATGTATACGGCAATATGTTCATCTGGTGTATGCTGATTATCCCGATTTTGACTATGCGGACCTTCAGTGAAGAGCGCCGCACGAAAACAGACCAGGCGCTGCTGACTGCACCGGTCAGTACCATGGGCATTGTCATGGGCAAGTTTGTCGGGGCATTTTTCATCTTTTTCCTGGCAATGACATTGTCACTCATTCCAGCAGTAGTGCTGACCTTTTCCGGTTCACCGAACTGGGCCATGATTTTCGGCGAATACATAGGGGCACTGCTGTATGGGGCGGCTATGACGGCAATCGGCATTTTCATTTCGTCTTTGACAGAAAACCCCATTATTGCGGCAATCGGCAGCCTGGGAATTGCAGTTCTGCTGATGGTCATTGATTCCGTGGCCAGCGCGGTGAACAATACGGCTTTTTCCGCCGTCGTTTCGTGGATTTCTTTTTCCAGCCGGTATAAACAGTTTACGTCCGGCATATTTGACATCAGCGCAGTGGTGTTCTTTGTTTCTGTGACAGCGGCGCTGCTGTTTCTGACCGCCCGGCGGCTTGAGAGCCGCCGCTGGAACTGAGGGGAGGCACACAGCAGATGAAAGAAGAAAAACAGAACAAACCTGTTGAGCTGAAAAAATCAGTGTATGTGAAGGATAAAGAAAAGCAGACGGCGGAACAGGCAAAGGAAAACAAGCGCCGCACCGCAAAAGAAGAGAAAAAGGAACAGAAGAAGAACCGTGTCCCGCTGCGGCAGCAAATGCGTTCCCAGCGGTTCCGGCACGGCACAGTGGCCAGCGCCATTACGGCGCTGGGGCTGGTAGTGCTGGTTCTTGTAAATGTCTTGATGTCATCGCTGAGCGGCCGTTATCCCAGCATGAATATTGACCTGTCCACCGGTAGTGTCAATTCCCTGAGTACCAGCGTGAAAAAAGTGGTGGACGGCATGCAGCAGGACACCAAACTCATTATTCTTGGTACGGAGGAACAGGTCAAGAATAACGAGATTCTCTCTTCCTACAATATTAAGTACAGCCAGGTAGGGGTTATCGCGGGCAAGATGGCCGAGCGCAACCATAAAATTTCGGTTACCTACAAGGATTTGGACAAGGACCCCACGTTTGTGAACCAGTTCACCAGCGAGCAGATTACCTCCGGCGATGTGGTAGTGCAGACAGCGAAACGTTCCTATGTTGTCAAGCTAACGGATATGTTTGATATTCAAAGTGACAGCACCAGCGGTGCCCAGCAGGTGTACACACAGGTGGGTGACGCGCTGGCCGCTGGTCTCAGCAATGCAGGCGCCGAAACACTGCCAATCGTTGCGTTTGCAACCGGCCATGAGGAACAGCTGGATACTACAGCGGTTAAGAAGGTCTGCACCAGCAACAACTTCCAGACAAAGGAATTCAACCTTTTGACGGACAAAATTCCGGACAGCGCCCGCCTTATCTTTATCGGTGCGCCGAAAACGGACTATACCGATGCGGAAATCGAAAAGCTGGACGCGTTCCTGTCCTCTTCCAGCAGCACCAGTGACCGAGGTCTGCTGTTGACAACCAACGTTATAGACCCAACACAGATGCCAAAGCTGGCTTCTTTCCTCAAAGAATGGGGCATTACCCTGCAGCACCGCGTGGTAATGGAATCAGACGACAGCAAGTATGTCATGGAACAACCGTCTTATCTGTTGGCGGAGGCCCAGACCGGCGTCACGCTGAATAAGGCGAACACTACTTACAATGACCTTCTAATGCCAATTTCGCAGAGCATGACGCTTTCTGAGGTGAGCGGTGTCACCACCAGTGCGCTGGTTAAGTCCGGCAGCACTTCCTATTCGGTGGGTACGTCGGATACCAGTGCTTCTGCTTCCGGCAAAACACAGGAAGCCTCGGTCCTCGCCGCCGCTGCACAGAAGAATTTAACAGTGAAAGGCAAAAAGGTCAATGCCAATGTCGCCGTATGCGGCAGCTCCGCTTTCTTTGCCGATGGCATTATCAACACGAATACCTATTCAAACGGAAACTGGTGCGCGGACCTTGCCCGGTATCTGACCGGAACAAACGGCACCGGCGCGGTAACGGTTACACCGGTGCAGACCAATGCGATGGACATTAAGCTGTCCAGTGCTTCCAGCCTGCTGCTTGGCTTTGGCGTCTTTACTGTTATCATTCCGGTCTGCCTGTTTGTGGCGGGAATCGTGGTGTATCGTAAAAGGAGGAAACTGTAATGAGGCACCCCAAGCGTGTACTGATTGTTCTGCTGATTTGTGTGGCAGGGCTTGCCGGAGCACTGGCATGGCTGCATTTTTCACCTTCCAGCAGCAGCTCCTCCTCCGATTCTTCGGACAACACAGCTACGCTTTACAGTTACAAGGACAGTGACCTTGTCAGCATGTCCGTAAAGAATACGGCGGGCGGCTACACCATTGTTCCGGATAAAGAGGCCACCGCAAAAGCAGCTAGCTCCGCGGCGGCAGCTCCTTCCGGCAGCAGCACTTCTTCCACAGCCTCTTCCAAGGTCGTTTTCCGCATTCAGGAGCTGAGCGGTATGTCTACAACTGCCGATACTATCAGTACAGCGGCACAGGACGGCTACAGCCTGACCGCGGTGAAGAACCTCGGTGCATCCAGCGGTTCCTTGGCGGACTATGGCCTAAAAAATCCGACAGCGACAATTACCAGCACATTTAAGGACGGCAAAAAAATCACCCTGCTGGTCGGCAGCGCAACACCGCTGGACTCCTCGGCACACTATGTCATGCTGCAGGGGAAAGACACCGTCTATACGGCGGGCATTGCGGATGAGCTGTTGCAGGGGCTTCCAGCTTACCTTTCCAAACAGGTGACCAGCGTTTCCCTGCCTTCCGCTTCCTCTGATACTTCTTCAGACACGGCGGACATGAGTGCGGCATTCCAAAAAATTGATGTGACCAACCAGAACGGCGCGTTCCATCTGGTTCGTTCCGGCAGTGGGTGGCAGGTAAACGGCTGCCCGGCGGACAGCGGCAAAGTGGAAATCCTCGCCAATGCCGCAGCTGCGGTCAGCGCTTCCAGCGCGGAGGCGCTGGACCCAACTGCCGCGCAGCTGAAGACTTACGGACTGGATAAGCCAATTTCACAACTTGCCTATACGTCCACTTCCGGAAGCGGGACACTGCTGGTCGGTGCGGAAAAGACCAGCGGAACCTATTATGTTATGATGAAGGGCGGCCGTGTGGTTTATCTGGTGGAAAGCAGCAACCTGACGTGGCTGACACAAAAGGCTTTTGACCTGCAGCGTACTACGGTTTTGGAAAACGAGCGGAACGATTTGGCCGGCGTTACGCTGAAAGGCGGCAGCGCGGTTTACAGTATGGTTATTTCCCGCACGAAGAACGAAAGCTCCTCCACGGAGGACGTTCCTTCCTATACCTATTCTACCGTGTGCAACGGCAAAAAGGTGAAAACGGAAAGCACTTACAGCAGCTTCTTTGATAAAGCGGCCGCGCTGAAAGTGCTGGAGGCCAGCAGTGCGAAGCCTTCCGGTACACCGGCGTGGATGCTGACGGTCAGCGGCTTTGACACGAAGGTACACCATACCTATGCGTTCTACGCTTCCGGCAGCCGGCGGTATCTGGTTACAGCGGATGGTGTGACGCTGGGACTGGCAAACAGCACGGATGTAGATGCGGTGGTTACGGCCGCAAAGGCAGTCCAGTAAAATATCCAAACAAAAAAATACCGCGGAACCTTTTCCAGTGAGGGAAGGCTCTGCGGTATTTTCGTATAGGGACAAAAATGTATTTAAGATTTTGCTTCCGCAGAAGAACAGGAAACGGCGAGTGCTGCATCCTTTCGTTTTGCGAAGTGAGCACTTTTGAGAAAAGCCAGCAAGAACATACCGGCAGCGCTGCCAATGCCCAGCGCCAGCAAGAACTGTGGTGCCCCCTGCATCAGTGGCACCACAAAGATGCCGCCGTATGGCGCAGAAAGGCGGCAGCGGAACAGCATACACAGTGCGCCTGCCAGTGCCGAGCCCGCCATACAAGAGGGCAGTACCCGCAGCGGGTCCGCCGCCGCGAAGGGAATAGCCCCTTCTGTAAGGAAACAGGCACCGGTCAAATAGGAAGAAAGGCGTAGCTGCTGCTCTTTTTTCGTAAAGAGACGGGGGAAGAAAGTGGTGCACAGCCCCATCATCAGCGGCGGTACCATGCCGCCGGCCATAACGGCTGCCATAATACTGCTGGGGGCGGCACTTCCGTTGGAGATAAGTGCCGCCGTGCCAAATAAATAAGCGGCTTTGTTGATAGGACCGCCTAAGTCTGCCGCCATCATGCAGGCCAGCAGAGCGCCTACCCATATATCCACCGAGGGGTTTGTGCTGAGGTTCAGTTCTGCTAAAAATCCACTGGCCCACAGATTCAGCTGCGAACACATCGGGTCCAGTACCAGCAGACAAACAAGCCCAATCCCCAGCGTACCGAGCAGCGGGTAAAGAAGCATCGGCCATACGACCGTACTGACGGTATCGGAAAGATGAGAACTTAGTTTTTTTAGCCCCAGTACCATCAGCCCGCCGACGAACCCGGCGGCGATGACACCGACAAATCCAGAACTGGTAATGGCAAGGCCGCTGGTTTGGCTGCTGACCAGCCGGCCGTCCTGCCAGCAGTATCCGAAGGCGGCCAGATACCCGCCAACCAGCCCCGGCATCAGCCCCGGCCGGTCGGCAATGCCGATTGCGGTAAAGGCCGAAAGGACGGGCAGCATCAGGGAAAGCGAAATCTGTCCCAAAAGCCGGAACAGGGGACCTACGGCGGAATGGCTGCCAATGCCGCTGTATCCGGCGGCGCCGGGTGTAAAAACGCTGTCCAGCAGGAAAGAGAGTGCCATTAAAACACCGCCGCAGAAAACAAAGGGCAGCATATGCGACACACCGCTCATCAGGGCACTATAAAGCCAGTGCCCAATGTGATGGTGGGGCGAGGGCAGTGAAGCGGATGCGGCATCGTCCGGGTGGTAAACCGGAGCCTTGCCTTTGGAGGCCAGTGCCAACAGCTGTTTTGGCCGGTGAATACCATCCGAAACCGGAACCCGCAGCAGAGGCTTTCCAGCGAAGCGGGTGAGATTTAGGGCGCGGTCGGCGGCAACAATGACACCGCGGCAGCCGGCGATTTCCGCTTCCGTCAGTTTACTTTCCACACCGCACGCACCGTGCGTTTCCACTTTTAGGGAAATACCCATCTTATCCGCAGTGGCACAAAGTTTGCGCTTGGCCATATAGGTATGGGCTACGCCCAGTGGACAGGCGGTTACAGCGACAACCGTATAACTGCCGCTATGCTTTGTTTCGGCGGACCGCTGCTCATCGGCCGTTTCCGCAAGGTCCAGTGTATGGCAGAATGCGGCATAGTCCGGTGCGGCCAGCAGGCTCTGTACAAGGGACTTGTCCATCAAAAGCTGCGCCAAACGGCTTAAAAGCTGCATATGCGCACTGCCGTCCGGTGCGGCAATCAGGAAAAAAAGGTATACGGGTTTTTGGTCCAGTGCATCAAAAGGACAGCCTTCTTTTACACGCATGACCGCCAGAGCGGGATGCAGAACTGCCGCACAGCGGCCGTGCGGAATGGCCAGCCCCTCACAGCCGGTGGAAACCGAAGATTCCCGCTCCAATACATTTTCACGAAAAGCTTTTTCATCAGCAATGCAGCCGGTATGCTCCATCAGCCGCAGCAGGTGTTCCAGCGCAGCCCGCTTTGTGCTTACATGGGCTTCCAGGTCACAGGCAGCCGGGCTCAGCAGGTCTTGTATGCGCATGGTATAACTCCTCCTTTTTCTGCTGTTTCTTTAGCAGAATAGAATTAAATTCAGCATAACATGATTTTTCATGAAGGTCAAATTTTTGCGAAATTGCATTTTTAATGAGAACATGGTAAACTCAAAGCATAAATATACAAAATGGGAAGAGTCGATTTCCAGCCGATAAGGGGAAACTGTTTCTTTCCTGAAAAAAGCAGGGGGCAGGCAGTATGGCACAGTTATGGGGCGGCAGATTTACCCGCCAAACAGACAAGCTCGCTTATGCGTTCAACGCATCTTTTTCTTTTGACCGGCGGCTGCTGCCGCAGGACATTCAAGGAAGCTGCGCACACGCCAAAATGCTGGAGAAGCAGGGCATCCTGACACAGCAGGAGTGCACCGACATCCTGCGGGGACTGCAAAGCATTCTGGCCGATGCGGAAAACAGCACGCTACCTATGACCGACGAGTATGAGGACGTGCACAGCTTTGTGGAGGCGAACCTCATTGCGCGTATCGGTGACACCGGCAAAAAACTGCACACCGGCCGCAGCCGCAACGACCAGGTTGCACTGGATATGAAGCTGTATGTGCGCGACGAAATCGGCAATATTGACAGCGAACTAAAAGAATTGCTGGAAACGCTTTTAAAGCTGATGAAAGAAAATGCCGATACCTTTATGCCTGGCTTTACGCATCTGCAAAAGGCACAGCCGACCACGCTGGCCCACCACATGGGCGCCTACTTCGAGATGTTCCGCCGCGACCGCGGCCGTCTGTCGGATGTGAAAAAGCGGCTGAACCTGTGCCCGCTGGGTGCCGGTGCGCTGGCAGGGACTACCTACCCGCTGGACCGTGCCTACACGGCCGAACTGCTGGCCTTTGACGGCCCAACCCGCAACAGCATGGATTCCGTTTCAGACCGGGATTATCTGCTGGAATTTCTTTCGGCGCTGTCCATGGTCATGATGCACCTGAGCCGCTTTTGCGAGGAAGTCATTTTGTGGAACTCCAACGAGTACCGCTTCGTCGAGATTGACGACCGTTACAGTACCGGCAGCAGCATCATGCCGCAGAAGAAAAATCCGGATATTGCGGAACTGGTACGAGGCAAGACAGGGCGGGTGTACGGGGCCTTATCCGCACTGATGACGACCATGAAGGGCATTCCGCTGGCATACGACAAAGATATGCAGGAAGACAAGGAACTGACGTTTGACGCGGCTGATACCGTAAAGGGATGCGTGCGTCTGTTTGCGGATATGCTGCGCACCATGCATTTTAACAAGGAACGCATGGCGGACAGCGCCCGTCACGGCTTTACCAACGCAACCGACGCGGCGGACTATCTGGTCAAGCATGGTGTGCCGTTTCGTGACGCGCACAGCATGGTGGGCAAACTGGTCCTATACGGCATTCAGCACCAAAAGGCGCTGGACGACTTTACACTAGAGGAGTTTCAAGCCGTCAGCCCCGTTTTTCAGGATGACATTTACGATGCAATCAGCCTGACAACCTGTGTGGAGAAACGCAACACCGCAGGTGCCCCCGGGCAGAAAGCAATGGCAGAAGAAATCGCCGAAGCGGAAAGCTACCTACAGGCAAATTGATTTTCTATATTGTATTTACGGATAAAAGAAACCGCTGGCCCATGTGAAATGCGTGGGCGGCGGCTTTTTGTCTATGAAAGCGATTCAATACTTTTGGGGGATTCGGCCGTATCCAGAAGAGTTAGAATATCCGGAAACAGACCGAGGCTGCGCCGCAGGATTCCATTCATGTAGGCAATGGCAACGCCGTAATTTGTAATAGGAACGCCTTGGTCAGCGGCGCATTTCATACGGTATCTTACTTCCCGCGCATTCAGCATACAGCCGCCGCAGTGCAGCACCAACGCGTAGGGGGAAAGGTCCTCCGGAAAAGTGGTGCCGGAACTGGTAACAATTTTTATCTCTTTGCCAGTGAATTTTTCCAACCAGCGCGGCAGCTTCACCGTGCCGATATCATTGCACTGACGGTGATGTGTGCAGCCCTCTGAGATAAGCACGGTATCGCCGTCCTGCAGGCGGCTGATGGCGGAAGCACCCTGTACGGCAATTTTCAAGAAGCCTTTGTACCGTGCCATTAGAATGGAAAAAGAGGTCAGCGGAATGTCCTGCGGCACAGCCGCTGCGACCGCGTGGAAAGCCTGGCTGTCCGTGATGACCACAGCCGGTTTTTGGGAAAGCGACTGCAGTGCCTGTGACAGGGAATTCTCTTTAACGACAACATTGATGGCGTCCGATTCCAGCACATCACGAATCATCTGCTGCTGGGGCAGAATCATGCGGCCTTTGGGTGCGGCAGAGTCAATGGGCGTTACCAGCACCGCAATATCGCCGGGGTGCAGCAGGTCGCCGATCAGCCGGTGCGTCAGGTCTTCGGTATGTGTCAGGTGACCGATGCGCTCTTTTAGGCTGTAAATGCCCTCTTTGGTTACGGCGCTGACATACATGGCGTTCGCTGAAAGCGACGGGCGGTGTGTCAGCAGGTCACATTTATTGTAAGCAATGATATACGGAATTTCTTTTTTACGGAAAATCTGAATCAGCTGTTTTTCGCAGTCCGCCATGCCCGCCGCAGCATCTGTTACCAGTACGGCAACGTCCGATTTGTTCAGTACCTGCTTGGTTTTGCGCACACGCTGTTCCCCCAGCAGGCCTTCATCGTCAAAACCGGGGGTGTCAATAATCATAACTGGACCGAGCGGCAGCAGTTCCATGGATTTGTAAACCGGGTCCGTTGTCGTGCCTTTTGTGTCCGAAACGACCGCGAGGTCCTGGTCCGTCACCGCGTTTACCAGACTGGATTTTCCGGCGTTGCGCCGTCCGAAAAAGCCGATATGTACGCGTTCCCCGGACGGGGTGCCATTCAGCCCCATAACTGTCACTCCTTATTTTTGCAAAATAAAACTGTACACAAAAATACCCGCAGGCAAAACCAAAAGGCAGCTTTGCCAAGCGGGTCCTTGTTTGGAGCTACTGGGCGGACTCGAACCGCCGACCTGCTGATTACGAATCAGCTGCTCTACCAACTGAGCCACAGTAGCGGATAAAATCCTGTTCCGAACTTTCTTATTATATCGTAGAAATAAAGTTTCGTCAAGCATTTCCCGTATGTGCAGCGCTGTGCTTTTTTCGTGCGGATGGGTGCTTAAGCGAGATATTCTTCCAAACAGAGATTTTTCCGCTGTATTTCTTCCGCGGTGGGAACACCCACATAGCGGTAGTGCCACGGTTCAAAGATAATACCTGTTATCTGTTCCTTTCCTTTGGGGTAGCGCAGAATAAAGCCGTATGATGCAGCATTCTTTACGAGCCAGCGGCTTTCCGGTGTGCCGGCGAATGTTTCATCCAGCAGCTGATTGGAAATGCTGCCGAGGTCCACCGCCAGCCCGAGGTTGTGTTCACTGGTGCCGGGAGGTGCCACCACCGCTGCCGCGGCGGCAACAGCGGCACCGCTCTGCAGGCCGTTGCTCTGTTTGCTGCGGATTTCGTCATGATACAGCGTTGTCTGTAGGCTGATGCTGCGCCAGCCGGAACAGGCCATCAGGTGATTTCCCTCGGTGTTGCAGGCGGAAATCATTTTTTGCAGTGCACCGGACGCGCGTGCGTCAAAACGGACATTTCCCACAGCGGATGTTTTCACGGAGAAATTTGCCGGCAAGGGGTGCGAAGCATTGACCAGCCGCAGCTGCCACGACTGCCGGTCAACTGTGGGTGCGGATGACGCGGCCGAGGAGACCGGCGCGGGCGAAACGGGTGACACCGCCGCTGCGGCAGCGGAAACCGAAGAGGAAGCTGCCTGCAGGCGGGGGTGCGTGATTCCCCAGGTACATAGGGCGGCCGCGCACAGGACTGCGACACTAATCAAAAAAACAGCCTCCCGACGGCCTTTGTGCGGTGTGGGTGCATAACGATACATATCCTTCCTCCTTAATATGCCTGTCCATATTTTTGGGCGAATCTTTATTTCTGCGGCAAAGTTCTATCTTTCTCACTGCTGTCATACCGTATAATAAATGATTATGAACGGACGGGAGGGCATGACAGTGACTATTTCATTTCACGGGAAAAAGCGAAAACTGATGTTCCTGGCGGCTGTCGTGCTGGCAGCGGTCGTCGTCTTTTTTGTCTGCACAGCGCACGCGTCTGGCGGCATTCCCGGTGCGGAGAACGAGGACCGCATTCGTTTTCTGCATCAGTGCGGCTGGCAGGTGGAGGAGGAACCGTTGTCGGTACGGGAAGTCACGATTCCGAAGACCTTTTCCAAGGTATATCAACAGTACAATGCACTGAACCAGCAGGCGGGCTTTGACCTGACAAAGTCAGCAGGAAAGGTCTGCCAACAGTATGTGTATCATGTGACCAATTATGCAGGAAATCCAGATGTGCGGGCAACGCTGCTGGTCTGCCAGAAAAGAATTATCGGGGGGGACCTGTCTACCGCCGCACTGGATGGTTTTATGAAGCCGCTGCGCAAAACGGGCAGTTGAGTTCTGCAGTGATTTTCGGTATAATGCAGGGTAGGAGGGGAAATATCCAATGGCACAAATGCGTTTGGACAAACTGCTGTCCCTGCAGCTGAAAATCAGCCGAAAACAGGCCGCTGCGCTGGTACGCGGCGGCACTGTGCGGGCAGGAGAACGGATTCTGCGGGACCCGGCGGAGCATATGGAGCCGGCAGAAGTTACGGTCAGCGGCAGGGCGCTGAGGTATCAGCCGTTTTATTACCTGCTGATGAATAAGCCGACCGGTGTGCTGACCGCTGCGCGGGACCGCCGGCAGCCCGTAGTAATGGACTTGGTGCCGAAGGACCTATACCGGCGCGGCCTGCAGCCGGTCGGCCGGCTGGACAAGGACACCAGCGGTTTGCTGCTGCTGACCGATGACGGCGCACTGGCACACCGGCTGCTGTCCCCGCAGCATCATGTTTGGAAGACCTATCAGGCACGGCTCAGCTGTCCACCGCGTTCCGGCGCAGCAGAGCGTTTTGCCGAAGGGGTGGTCCTGCCGGAATTCACCTGTCTGCCGGCGGAACTTCGCCTGCTGGAAGGCGGCAGCTGCCCGCTGTATGAGGTCCGCGTACGGGAAGGAAAGTTCCACCAGGTACGGCGAATGTTTGCGGCACAGGGCAGTACTGTGACGGCGCTGTGCCGGACAGGCTTCGGCCCGCTTGTGCTGCCGGACGAGCTGCGGCCGAGTGACTGCCGCGCACTGACACCGGCGGAGGAAACTGCCCTGCGACAGGATAAGATGGACAATTTGCCCAAAAATGATGGCTAGAATTTGATAAACAGCATTGACAATATGGATGAAATTAAGGCCTCATTTTTGGCTTTTAGAAGAATTCCATAAACTGAGCAGAAGAACTTTGGATAAAACAGGGCTGTACACATTTTGCGTTATTTGCTATGATTAAAACAACCGATTTGTGCAAAAGAAAATTGAACCAAATTACAGGAGGCACATAATATGGCAAGCGTATCCCTGAAACATGTTTACAAAATTTATGACGGCGGCGTACAGGCCGTCAGCGACTTCAACCTTGAAATCGCGGATAAAGAATTTATTATTCTGGTCGGTCCTTCCGGCTGCGGCAAATCCACCACACTGCGGATGATTGCCGGTTTGGAAGACATTTCAAAGGGTGAGCTGTATATCGGCGATACCCTGGCAAACGATGTTGCGCCGAAAGACCGCGATATCGCCATGGTGTTCCAGAACTACGCCCTGTATCCGCATATGACCGTGTTTGATAATATGGCATTTGGCCTGAAGCTGCGCAAGGTCCCGAAGGACGAAATTAAGGCCCGCGTGGAAGAGGCCGCCCGTATTTTGGACATTGCCCATCTGCTGGACCGCAAGCCAAAGGCGCTGTCCGGCGGCCAGCGCCAGCGTGTTGCGCTGGGACGTGCCATTGTGCGTAACCCGAAGGTCTTCCTGCTGGACGAACCGCTGTCCAACTTGGACGCAAAGCTGCGTGCACAGATGCGTACAGAAATTAGCAAGCTGCACAAGCGCTTGGGTACAACCTTCATTTATGTTACGCATGACCAGACCGAAGCTATGACCATGGGCGACCGCATTGTTGTTATGAAGGACGGCATCATTCAGCAGGTAGATACCCCGCAGAACCTGTATGACTTCCCGGTCAATGGATTTGTGGCAGGCTTCATGGGCAGTCCGCAGATGAACTTTATCGATGCAAAAGTCAGCAAGGGTGCAAAGGGCTATGCGGTCAATTTTGGGCAGTACACACTGGCGCTGCCGGCGGACAAGGCAAAGCCGGAAATGATGGACCCTTATGTCGGCAAGGATATTGTTTTTGGTATTCGCCCCGAGCATATGCATGATGAACCGGAGTTCCTGCAGGAACACCCGCAGTACATTGCGGATGCACAGGTGGAAGTAACCGAAATGATGGGCGCAGAAACTTACCTGTACCTTGTCTGTGACGGCAACGACATGACCGCCCGTGTAGAGCCAACCTCTACGGCACAGTCCGGCGACCATATCAAGATTGCCTTTGATATGACGAAGTGCCACCTGTTTGATAAGGATTCTGAGATTACGATTCTGAACTAAAAACGCAGTGATACAGCGTAAAAAGGAACCACACTGTGTGCGGTTCCTTTTTTCTTTGCCAATTATCTGTAGGAAATAAATAAAAGTTGTGAACTTTTTTATGAAATAGTTGAAAAGCATTTAAAAAGTATGTAAAATAAATAAAGGCGCTTTTATATGAAGAGCCAGCTTTTGTGAAATCATCTATTGCATTTTTTCAGCAGCTTGTTCTTTTGCTGAACAGTGCGCTTATATATTGCTTATATATTTAGAAAAAGCGAGGGGTTCTTTTATGTCAAACAGATTATTTCAGGGCGTTATTCATCAGATGAGAGATGCGATAGACCGCACGATTGGCGTGATAGACGAAACATCGGTCATTATTGCTTGCAGTGAACTGGGACGCATCGGGGAAGTGAACGAAAGCGTTACACCGGAACTGATGATGTCACAGGAACCTTTTGTAGTCAACGGGTATACCTATAAATCTTTCGGCTGCCTGCCGCGTCCGGAGTACGCCGTGTTTGTGCTGGGCACAGACCCGGAAGCCGCCCGCTATGCTTCCCTGCTGGCGGTTTCACTTTCCAGCATTAAACAGTTTTATGATGAAAAGTATGACCGCAGCAACTTTGTGAAAAATGTCATTTTGGACAATATTCTGCCCGGTGATATTTACCTGAAGGCACGGGAACTGCACTTCGACAATGATGTCAGCCGGGTATGTATGCTGATTAAGGTTACCAATAAGACCGATATTGCTGCCTACGATGTCATTCAGAACTTGTTCCCAGACAAAAATAAGGACTTTGTTATCAATATCAATGAAACCGATATTGCACTGGTCAAGGAAATTAAGCCGGGCATCGACAGCAAGGACCTTGAAAAGCTGGCGAGCTCCATTGTGGATACCCTTTCCAGTGAATTCTACACGCACTGTGTTGTGGGCATCGGCACACCGGTGGAGGGTATTAAGGACTTGGCACGCTCCTTTAAGGAAGCACAGGTTGCACTGGAAGTCGGCAAGGTCTTTGATACCGAACGCAGCATTGTCCGGTATGACAATTTGGGAATAGCCCGTTTGATTTATCAGCTGCCGACCACACTGTGCGAAATGTTCCTGAAAGAAGTGTTCAAAAAAGGCAGCATCGACAGCCTGGACCACGAAACACTGTTTACAATCCAGCGCTTCTTTGAAAACAACCTGAATGTTTCCGAAACCAGCCGCAAGCTCTTTGTGCACCGCAACACGTTGGTGTACCGTCTGGAAAAGATTAAGAAAATCACAGGACTGGACCTGCGCCAGTTTGAGGACGCCATTGTCTTTAAGGTAGCACTCATGGTGAAAAAGTATCTGGATTCCAACCCTGTAAAGTTCTGAAAGTGAAAAATAAAAACAGGCAGCGGTTCCTGCACAGGCGGGGCGGTTGCCTGTTTTTGTCTGATTGCCTGTATCCTTTTTCCAGGTGAGGAAGGCAGGAAAGAGTGAAGCGTTTTTCCTGTACATCTGTTTACAATTTGATTACAGTATTTTTCCGTATAGGAATTATAAGAGTAAGAAGTGTGTTAGTATGATTACATACGCGGTAAATAAAAACTGTGCGTATAAATCAAATGTTTTATGATTGGAGCGATCTGCTTGATCGAGTTGAGTCATGTCAATAAGACCTACCCGAACGGCACCCGCGCCCTGTATGACGTGAGCCTGAACGTGGACAAAGGCGAGTTCGTCTTTATCGTGGGGGCCTCCGGTGCGGGGAAAAGTACGTTGCTCAAACTGATTACCTGTGAAGAAAGGCCAGACTGCGGCAATCTTACTGTAAACGGCCATGACCTGATGCATATAAAGCGCAAAGAGGTTCCTTATCTGCGGCGCACACTGGGAATGGTGTTTCAGGACTTCCGTCTGATTTCTAAGATGACAGTTTTTGAGAACGTGGCGTTTGCCATGCATATTGTCGGCGCCAGCCGGCGGGAAATAAAAAAACGTGTACCGTACATATTGGGCCTAGTGGATCTGCAGGGGAAGGCAAAATGCTATCCGGCGGAGCTATCCGGCGGTGAACAGCAGCGTGTTGGTTTGGCGCGTGCACTGGTCAATAATCCAGATATGATTATTGCGGACGAACCTACCGGCAATATTGACCCTGCTCTGTCGTTTGAGATTGTGGATCTTTTAAGTGAGATTAACCTGCGCGGGACCACTGTGCTGATGGTTACACATGAGCACAGCCTGGTGAAACAGTTTCACAGGCGCATTGTCGAGATTCAGGAAGGCCGCATAGTGGCAGATAGCAAAGAACTGGAGGCCGCTGCGCAATGAAAAATTTTAGGTATCTTTTTAAAGAGGGCATTAAAAATATCTGGACTAACCGCACCATGTCACTGGCAAGTATCGCTGTGCTGATGAGTTGCCTTTTGATGACTGGTGCAGCTGTCCTTTTCAGCTGGAACATCAAAAGTGCCATGGGTATGGTGGAAGGAAACAATTCCATTAAAGTATACATCAAACAGGAGGTCCCTTCGCTGAAGGCACTGCAGATAGGTGACCAAATTCGCAAGATGGACAACATTTCCTCCTGTGACTTCATCTCCAAAGATGACGGCATGAAAGATATGCGCAAAATGGTTGGTGAGCAGAACGCTGGTCTGTTGGATGGCCTGGAGGGTGACAACAACTGGCTGCCGAACTCCTTCCGTATTTCTATGAAGGACCTTTCTAAATATAAGGACACGGCGGCAAAAATAACAGCAATCGACGGTGTTGACAAGATTTACGATTATCAGCAGTTGGCGGATAAACTGACACACATTGACCGAATTGTTGCCAATGTCGGTGCGATTATTGTCATTGCACTTAGTTTGGTTTCGCTGTTCATCATTGCCAATACCATTCATGTAGCCATGTATTCCCACAGGCTGGAAATCAGCATTATGAAATCGGTGGGTGCCACCAACGGGTTTATCCGAGTGCCATACCTAGTGGAAGGCATGGTCACTGGTTTGGCGGCGGGCGCCATTGCTGCCGGTCTGCTGAACCTTTTGTACTATAAAATCATCAGTTCCATTGGTATCCGCGCCGTTTTCAATGTTATCAATCTGAACAGTGTTATGGTGCCGGTACTGATTGTGTTTATGCTGGCGGGCGCTGTATTCGGCGCGGCCGGCGGCATTATTTCCATAGAGCGCTATCTCAAGAAAGAAGGAGGTTCTATCGTTGGCTGGTAAGAATAAGAGAACGAAAAGAATCCTGGGCGGCATTGTTTCCCTATGCTTGTCCGCTGCACTGGTGCTTTCTCCGGCAGTGGTAACCGTGTATGCTGCGGATGATATCGATACTCTGAAGCAGAAACAGGCGGCATACGCACAACAGAAGCAGGCTAATGATACTAAGCTGAGTCAGCTGCGTCAGGATAAGAGCAAAAAAGAAGAGTACAAACAGACGCTGCAGGTCCAGATAACAACACTGCAGAACCAAATTGATACATATAATACACAAATTTCCGAACTGGATAACAATATTCTGCAGGCACAGAATGAAATTGCAGACAAGCAAACCAGCATTACAGCAGACACCAAAAAGCTGAAAAATCGGCTGTGTGCCCTGTATATGTCCGGCGGCGCGAGCAACCTGGAGATTCTGCTTTCTGCCAGCAGTGTCGCGGACCTTTCCGATAAGGCAGAGGCCCTGCAGATGGTCACGTCGCATGATACGGCACTCATTGATACGCTGAAGTCCGAAATGGCCGCAGTGAGCAAGCAGAAGAAACAGATTGAAAAGAACCGTGAGGAAGTTGCCAATGCCAAGACAGCCCTTGATGAAAAACAGAGCGAACTTTCCAGTTTGGTAAGTGAGGCACAGAGCGTTATTAACGGGATGTCTTCACAGGAAAGCAGCCTGCAGGCCGCCAGTGATGCACTGGCCAAAGAAGAGGGCGCTGCCAGTGCGGCGGTGGATCAGTGGTATGCGGCTTATCAGGCAAGCCAGAAGAAAAAGCAGATAGAAGCAGCACAGGAAAAAGCTGCTCAGCAGAAGGCCGTGGTCCAGAAGTCCAGCGAAAGCAATGCTTCTTCCACAAAGAAGAGCCGTTCTGAAAAGAGCAGCGATAATAGCAGTGATGACACAAATTCCTATTCTTCACATTCACAGGACAGTGGCGCCAGCGCTTCCGGCAGTGGCTCCATGACATGGCCAGTGCCTAGCTGCACATCGATTACGTCTCCGTTCGGTCACCGCAGCAGCCCGGGTGGTATCGGCAGCACCTACCACAAAGGCGTAGACATCAGCGGCGGCGGCATTTACGGCGCACCGATTGTTGCGGCCGACAGCGGCACGATTGTACAGGCAGGCGACAACGGCTGGGGCTATGGCAATTTGGTTATCATTGACCATGGCAACGGCATTATGACCTACTATGGCCATATGAGCAGCGTAGCTGTCGGTTCCGGTCAGACAGTGGCTAAAGGGCAGGTTATCGGCTATGTTGGCAGCACCGGCCACAGCACCGGACCGCACTGTCACTTTGAGGTGCGTGTAAACGGCACAGCTGTTGACCCGATGGGATATGTGTAAATAGAAAAAGGGCTGAAAAAGTCCGTACAGAAGCAGTCAGTCAGCGGAAAAATTCGCGGCTGGCTGCTTTTTGAATGACCGGAAAACAAGAGGAAGGAAGAACAACAGATGCAGCCGAAGATTGTCATTCTCAATTTTACCGATATTTACAGGCAGGAAACATTTTACAAAGATGTCCGTTTTGCGTTAGTAGATTGTCACGACATTCCGGGTACCAACTGTTACTGTACCCCACAGGCTGCCGATGAGATTCGCCGAAGGATACGGGATTTTCCCGCCGCAGGCATTCATTTTTTGGATTCCGGAGACTACCATTATGTTACGGGCTTCTGGCTGGAAAAAATCCAGCAGCCTTTTCATTTGCTGCTGTTCGACTACCACAGCGATATGCAGCCGCCGAAATTTCCCGGTCTGCTTTCCTGTGGCGGTTGGGTACGGGACGTGATGGACCGCAGTCCCTTTCTGCAGAAGATTTGCATTGTGGGTCCGGACCAGTCCGCTTTCGCGTCTGTTGAGGAACCGTACCGCAGCCGCTTGCTGGCAGTAAGCCTGCAGGCACTGCAGGAAAAAGAAACATGGGCGCAGCTGGAACAGCTAAAGGGTGGTATACCAATCTATATTTCCATTGATAAAGATGTACTGAATACCTATTTTGCCTGCACAGACTGGAGTCAGGGGAAGATGTCCTTGGCAGTGCTGGAACGTCTGCTGCGGCTGTTTGAGCGCGGCAGTCCAGTGCTGGGAATCGACATCTGCGGGGAATGCAAAAAGGATATGCTACCCTTCCTGCTGCAGCAGGGGGAACAGGTTAACAGCCGCACCAATTTAGAACTGCTGCGCTTTTTGCTGCGCGGCAGTCAGAGAAAATAAAAAGGGTCTCTGCAAAACAAATGCTTTGCAGAGACCTTCGTTTGTTTAATTAGGAAGCGGCAGGAATACTTTGAATATCAATAGAGAAATCAAAATACCTAAAAGACCGCCGCACGTTACTTCCAGTGGGCGGTGGCCCAGCCGTGTTTCCAGCGGCGGAGTGTTTTTTTCCGGTTCCACTCTGGCTTCCAATCGGTTCAGTGTGGCTGCGTGCAGCCCGGACTGCCAGCGGATACCCAGTGCATCGTAAATAACAACAGCGGCTAGTGCTACGCCCAGCGCAAACGCAACAGAGTCAAAGCCACAGACCATGCCACAGCCAAAGGCAGTGGAACAGACAAAGGCGGAGTGGGAGCTGGGCATACCGCCTGTTCCAATCCAGTCGTGCAGGGTTAGTTCCTGGTGGCGAACCAGACAGACTGCCACCTTAATCAGCTGCGCTGCCAGCCATGCCAGCACTGCAGATACAATAATCCAGTTCATAAATCCTCCTGATAAAGCAGCTGCCTTTTCGGAATGCCGCGGCAAGCGCTGCCTTGTGGGTAAACATACCTCTCTTTTTACATTTCCAACAGGTGTAACTCTTTTATTATACCTTTCTGTACCAGCAAAGTAAAGAATAGAAGTTCATAAAAACGGCCAGTTTTGGTCAGCTGTTTTTGCCGCCGCGCAGCGGAGCAGAAAAGGATAAAAATGAAACAATCATTTACACGTGTTTCATAAATTGTCTATATTACAGGAAATAACGCGAAAAATGTACAAAAAAGAATTTCTATAAAAAAATATTTCAAAAGGGCTTGATTTTTTAAAAAGGGGTGTTAAGATATAGCCAACAAAGAAAGACAGGGGTGAGTCCAATGGCACAGGAAAGCGCAGAAGCGCAGAATCCAGTTTGCGAAAGGACCGATGCCTATTTGAGTGGTTTGTTTTCTTCCGATTTTGAATAGATGATTTTCATTTTTCTGTTTTAACGGAATATATTTCTCCTGTTAAAAGCGTCTGCGGGCCTTATGGTCTGCGGACGCTTTTGTGTTCTGCGTCTAGATACGGCGAAGCAGTTCCCAAATGGCAATCATGACACAATGCGGAATGAATTTTGCGGTAATGCGGTGAACAAAGCTGACTGGGCTTGGGGTAGATACTGCAAGGTCCAGCTGACTGTCCCACAGGGCCAGCTTCACCACACTGTGGGCATGACTTGCCAGCGGAAAATGACGCACGGCCTTTGCGTCTTTGGTTTTCCGGGCAGTGGGAATGAATTCAGTATCCTTTACCCAGTACGGACATACCGCAGTTGTATGAATGCCGCGGGGAAACAGCTCCCAGCGCAGGGCGCGACTGTAGCGCAGAAGAAAAGCTTTGCTGGCCGCATAAACACCCAGCCCGGGCAGCGGCTGAAAACCGGCGGTCGAGCAGATTTCCAGAATGCGTGCTCCCTTCCGCATATAGGGAAGGGCAAGCATGGTCATGTCTACTGCCGCACGGCAGTTCAAGTCAATCATGCCGTCACAGTCACAGCGGGAAATGTCCGCATAACTGCCCATTTTTCCGAACCCAGCTGCATTGACCAGAATGCGGATGTCCGGTTTTTCCCGTTGTAAAAGCGCTTGCAGCTGCTGAAGGCTTTTCTGATGGGTAAGGTCCAGTGCGACGGGCCGCACCTGTACAGATGAAATTTCCGCTGCCAACTGCTGCAGGCGGGTTTCCCGGCGGGCAATCACCCAGATTTCATCTAATGGTTCAGTTTCGCTGATTTGGCGGACAAATTCGCGCCCCAGACCGCTGGAGGCACCGGTCACAATGGCAATCTGCATAGGACCTCCTTGCTGGCAAAGCTGTACCGCCCTGCCGTTTTGTATTTTTTTCCTGTTTATAGTATAACGCATTCCATAGTCCCGAAACAAGGGAATTATAAAACTGCTGTTGAGGCAGGCTTGTTTCTATTTGTTTTTTGTTTTACAATGGATTCATCCTTACGAAAATAATAAAGAATGTTAAGAATCAGGTGTATCAAATTGGAAAATAAACAGTGCCCACTGTACCGTAAATGCGGCGGCTGTCAGCTGCAGAACATGGACTATGCCCGGCAGCTGGAATGGAAACAGAACCGTACACGGAAACTGCTGGGAAAGTTCGGGAAGATTGAGCCTATTTTAGGCATGAAAAATCCCTACTACTACCGGAATAAAGTGCAGGCGGCTTTTGCACAGGACCGCCGCGGCAATATCGTTTCCGGCGTGTATCAATCCAGTACGCATCGGGTGGTGCCGGTGAAGTCCTGCCTGACAGAGGATCAAACCGCGGATAAGATTATGGCAACGGTTCGTCAGCTGTTGAAAAGCTTTAAACTGCACCCCTATGATGAGCGTACGGAACGCGGTTTTCTGCGCCATGTATTGGTTAAGCGCGGTTTTCAAAGCGGACAGGTTATGGTTGTATTGGTTGTCAGCAATTCCATTTTTCCGGCCAAAAAGTTTACGGCGGCGCTCTGCCAAAAGCACCCGGAAATTACAACAGTTCTGCTGAATATCAATCGTCACCATACCAGCATGGTGTTGGGGGAACAGGAAAAGGTCCTGTATGGACCGGGGTATATTGAAGATACGCTGTGTGGCTGCCGATTTCGCATTTCTGCAAAGAGTTTTTACCAGATTAACCCTGTCCAGTGTGAAGTTCTGTACAGCAAGGCCATGGAGTATGCGCAACTGACGGGAAAAGAAAGCGTTATCGATGCCTATTGTGGGATTGGCACCATCGGCATGGTAGCTGCGAAAAAGGCCGGCCAGGTACTGGGCATTGAGCTGAACCGCGATGCCGTGCGGGATGCGGCGGCAAATGCCCGGCAGAATGGACTGCACAACATTCACTTTGTGTGTGCGGACGCAACGGATTATCTGACCGAGATGACAGAGGAGGGCATTCGCCCCGATGTTGTCTTTATGGATCCGCCCCGTGCCGGCAGTACCGAGCGTTTTTTGCTTTCTCTTTCGGAGCTGGCGCCGCAGCGAGTGGTTTATATTTCCTGTAATCCGGAAACGCAGGCGCGTGACCTGCAGTATCTTTGTGAACTCGGTTATGCGGTACAAAAAATACAGCCGGTCGATATGTTCCCGCATACCAATCATGTTGAGACGGTAGTATTGATGTCAAGGGTCAGGGACTAAGGGGTGAGCAAAGCCTTATTTTAAGCCATTCCTGCACACCTGACCATTTTGCAAAAGGATGGTTCAATTAAGGAAAAACTCTCTGGGGGGGAACTTATCGACCGAGCTATTTTACAAGGTTGAGACTCGTGATTAGATATTTGGTAGGTTGAGACTCGTGATTGGATGTAGTGTTCCAGTTGGATGTCATAAAAGATAAAAAGAGAGCAGGCTGCTCCGGGAGCAATCCCATGAGCAAGCCTGCTCTTATTCGTTGATGTCGATCTCAAGCCCTGATTTGAACCGGACGGTGAAGTGGTCGTCGTAAACGGTGATCTGCTGGATCAGCTTTCGGACGAGGCTTTCGTCGAATTCGGTGATTTCGGATTGCTGACTACCAATGAAGTCCTGCAGCTCGGCGATGCGCTTCCGGGTCTCCTTGCGGCTGCGGGTGTCTGCCTCGGCCTGTGATTTCTGCCCGCGCAGCGTAAAGATTTCATCGGCGATGGCATCGTAGTCCTGCTTGCTGTTGGCCTTTCGGATGAGCTCTTTCTGCAGCTCGTCGAGCCGTGCCTGGATACCGTCCGGGCTCATCGTGTCGGCGGCCATTATAGCTTTTGCTATGTTCTCCTGCATCTGCCGGAGGAAACCGTCGCTATCGGTGAGTATCCGATTGAAGGCCTTGACCGTGACCTCTTGCAATAGGTCTTCCTTGACGGTTCGGCTGATGCAGTTCATGGCGGCGCGGCTGGGTTCAAGGCGGCTGATGCATCGCCAGACGATGCTCTTGCAGCCGTGGTTATTCCAGTGGACGCGCCGGTAGAGCTCGCCGCATTCTCCGCAGACGACCATCTGAGAGAAGCAGTTGTTGCCGGAGTAGATGCGCTTCTGGCCGTTCGGCCCAGTGTGAACCTTCCTGCGTCGCACAAGCTCCGCCTGCACCTGCATGAAGATTTCCTTCGGAATGATGGCTTCATGGTCATCTTCCACATAGTATTGCGGCAGGGCACCGGAGTTGCGTACGCGTTTCTTGGTGAGAAAGTCCGTGGTTACGGTTTTCTGAAGCAGGGCGTCGCCCATGTATTTCTCGTTTCGGAGAATTTTGTTGATGGTGGAGTCGTACCATTTTGTCTTGCCCGCGCCGGTGAGGATGCCGTCCTGCTCCAGTCCTTCGGCGATCTTCTTCATGGAGAGCCCTTCGAGGTACTCGCGGTAGATCCGCTTGACGACCTCCGCCTGTTCCGGGTCGATGACGAGGTGCCCGTCGCTGTCCTTGGTGTATCCGAGGAAGTGATTGTGGTTGACCTGCACCTTTCCCTGCTGGTAGCGGTACTGTAGTCCGAGCTTCACGTTCTGGGAAAGGGACTGGGATTCCTGCTGCGCGAGGCTTGCCATGATGGTGATCAGAACCTCGCCCTTGGAGTCCATCGTGTTGATGGATTCCTTCTCGAACCAGACCGCGATGTTCTTGTCCTTTAGAAGCCGGATGTACTTGAGGCAGTCGAGCGTGTTGCGGGCGAATCGGCTGATGCTCTTGGTGATGATCATGTCGATGTTTCCGGCCATGCATTCGTCGATCATGCGGTTGAATTCATCACGCTTCTTTGTGTTGGTGCCACTGATTCCGTCGTCGGCGAAGATTCCGGCAAGCTCTGAAGTGTACCCCGTTGTTCGGACAAAATAATCAAACTTGAAATCCGAAAGCTGAATCCGTGATATAATGTTCCTGCTTTACTGACAGACAGGATAGGGCAACGCTGGAGAGCGACCCGAGCGGGCTGTCAGGTTTGCGGGGAAGGCGGAGCTTTGGCTTCGTCTTTTTCTTTGCCTTTCCCGGAAACAAAAGCGTTAAACTCCGGGGGGTTGGGGGCAGCGCCCCCAAATGTATCCAACGGATAAATTCCCGTCATGACAAACTTGTAGTACTCACACGGCGAGAGCTTGGCAAGGCTCCATTGATACCGGTCGTTGTTATAATACTCAATCCAAGCGTAAACACGTTCAGCAATTACTGCATGTCCATAAGATCCAACCGGTGGCAGTTCATCCTTCATGTGTCCAAATAGGCTTTCCTGCGGTGCATTGTCCCAACAATTTCCTCTGCGGGACATGGATTGACGGAGGTTGTAATCATTCAGAATGGCAACGAATTTAGAACTGGTGTATTGGCATCCTTGATCTGAATGGATCAGGGCGTCCGTGTGAAGTTCAGACCCATGCTTTTCCATCAGTTGATTTACGGTGTCCAAGACGAAATCTGTATCACAGGAGTTACTGCAGGTACAGGCCAAAACTTCTTTTGTGAATGCGTCCATGATCACACAGACGTATGAATAATAGTAAGCTCGTTGGCTGCTATCTCGGTGTACCGGTCTCGGAATATATGTAATGTCCGTCAGCAGAACAGTGCGCGGTCCAAATGACTTAAACTGTCTGTTTAGTATGTTCGGAGCTGTCCTGTTTTCCTGTAGACGCTTGCCGAGCTTGCGGTACGGATTTACCTTTCGTACCGGACATACGAGGTGATACTTTTTCATCAGTCTGCGAATCTTCTTTGTGTTCATAAGCACCGGGGGATCCTGATGCCGCAGTCTCATGTGTATACCGCGTGCGCCTTTTGAATATCCGCGGAAATTGTATGCAGCCACAATGAGGTCAAAGTCTCTTTGATCGGCCTCATCGGATGCTGTCCGCTCGGTCTGATGTCCACGCCAGTAATAAAATCCCGAACGAGATACGCCTGCTATTTCACAAAGATAAGAAATATTCAGAAGATTGTCATCCTGGCTAATGGTTTCATTTATGATGCGGTAGCGGACTTCTGGGGAACCATTCATATACATGGCTATTTCCCTTTCTTCTCCGCAAATATAATTTTTTTTATAAACTCAATCTCTTGGGACATGTAGGCAACCTTCGCAGCGAGATGGTTTATTTCTGACTCGCTCATCAATGGAGGATGCCCTTTGTTTGCCCTACGAGGCGGCGCTGGCAGTGGAGGTGCATCCTCGTTGTCATCCGGATAAGGATCATTTCCTTCGGTAAACTCGAGGCCACGTCCTTTTGCTTGCCGCAGAAGCTTAAAAAAGCCGAGAATGCGTGCACGTCCTAATGTCTCCGGGTTGAGGCCGACCTCAGAAAAAATCTGTATCGGATCGACCCCATCGCAGTACCGTTGCCAAGCTGCATCTTTAAAAGCTTTTGTGTATGACACTGTTTTGCTTGAGACATATGCCACATGAGGCGAGTCCGTGAGTTCCTTGAGTTGTTCTGCAGAGAACGCAGCATGCTCATATGTGCCGTCAGGATTCTTTTTCTTACGGCCTGCACCAGGACGTGAACCCCCACGATTACTGCTGTTTGCCATTGATAATTCCTCCTTTTGCAGAGAGAAATGATTTCAAATACAGATATTATAGCATTATCTGTCCGGTCTGTGGATGCAAACTATATTATCTGTCCGAAAACTTGATTTCCAACTCTGCGATTTGTGTGATGATTTTGATTTCACACTCTCGAATTTCAATCAATGACTGTCCAAATTTCGGGGTACGGATCAGGGTAATGCCGGAAATCAAGCCGCCCAAAGGAAACCCGCCCGAACCGTCAAAGAGACTGCCGAGCGTCAGGTTAGGTTTCATCCGGCAGTTCCACCTCCTTGACAAGGTCTGCATACATCAGCTTTTTGCCGTTTCGGACTACATACACATTTTCCGTGTCGGACGTGTTTTCCACATACCGGCGGAGAATGACGGATGCGTATTTCGGATCAAGCTCCATCATCATGCAGGTGCGGTTCAGCTGCTCGCAAGCCATCAGCGTGGAGCCGGAACCGCCGAATGTGTCGATGACGACGGCATTTTCCTGCGTGGAGTTTTGAATCGGGCAGCCGAGCAGGTCAAGCGGCTTTGACGTCGGGTGATCCTTGTTCCGCTTTGGCTTGTCATAATTCCAGATGGTGGTCTGCCTGCGGTCTGCGTACCACGGGTGCCTGCCGTTTTGCAGAAATCCGTAAAGCACAGGCTCGTGCTGCCACTGATAATCCGAGCGTCCCAGCACCAGGGAATTCTTCACCCAGATGCAGACACCCGCCAAATGGAACCCGGCGTCAATGAATGCCTTTCTGAAATTCAGCCCCTCGGTGTCCGCATGAAAACAATAGGCCGCGCCGCCCTTTTCAAGATGGTCCGCCATGTTTTTAAAAGCCGAGAGCAGAAAGTTGTAGAATTCCTCGCCCTTCAGGCTGTCGTTCTGGATGGTCAAGCCGTCCGATGCCTTGAAGGAAACGCCGTATGGAGGGTCTGTCAGGATGAGGTTTGCGCGCTTTCCGTCCATGAGTTTTGCCACATCATCGGCGGAGGTGGCGTCGCCGCACATCAGCCTGTGCCGTCCGACTGTCCAGATGTCGCCCGGCGCTGCAAAGGATGCCTTTTCCAAAGCGGCGCTCAGGTCGAAGTCGTCATCCTCGATGTCCTTATCGGTTCCGCCGCCCAGTAATTTCTCAAGCTCCTTTTCGTCGAAGCCGAGAAGCGAGAGGTCGAATGCGTTATCCTGCAGGTCGGACAATTCGACCGACAGCATTTCCTCGTCCCATCCGGCATTCAGCGCCAGCTGGTTGTCGGCAAGGATATACGCCCGTTTTTGCGCGTCCGTAAGGTTCTCGGCGAATACGCAGGGAACGGTTTCGTAGCCTTCCTCGCGGGCGGCCTTGATTCTGCCGTGGCCGACAAGAATGTTATAGTCGTGGTCAATGACCGCGGGAGAAACGAATCCGAATTCACGCAGGGAGCTTCTCAACTGTGCAATCTGCTCCCTACTGTGCGTCCGGGCGTTCCGGGCATAGGGCACCAGCTTATCAATGGATACCTGTTCTAATCTTTGTGTGTTCATCTATATTCCTTTCCGGGCGCGGAGCAGGCGCTCCATCGTGTCATTCGGGCTTCCCTCAAAATCTTCCGTGCAGTTCTGTTTCACCACGTCAAAAATTTCGTACCAGATGAGATTTGCTGTTTTCTGATACTGCTGCGACATCTGCACGAACGGAGACGTCACCACGCCGCCGGTTGTCGGATGCTTTCCCAAAAGACCGAAAGTGCTGATTGCGTCCTCGCACTGAATATACCGTGCAAACGCCTGCGCGTAGGATTCGATGAGCCGTTTGTTCACAAGGTTCTCGCAGCGGCGTTCCTTCAGCCACAGCCAGGTTTCCTTGTAGATGATGTCCGCACCGAGCGGCTGGCCGTTTTTCTGCTTTGCCGACAGGTATTCATCGGGCTTTGGCATATCCGCGCCTTCGAGCACCGCGCCTTCCGGCAGGTCGACCGCTTCAAGCTCGTCGTAATCAAGCTCCGGCACATCGTTGTTCATGATTCTTGCTTTGTGTCCGCTGTTGATTTTCTCCGCGGCAGGTGCCGGTTTGTCGCCGGCCCGGACACGTCTGCCGCCTCGATAGGTTCCGTCTTTTGCCACAACCCGCACCTCCTTTGCTGGCAGCGTTCAGCCGGGCAGGGGGTTAATCCCCTGTTTGAACCGGAATTTTCGTACACGAAGCCCCGCGCCGCTGTCCGCTTGAAGCAGGTTTAGAGATTTTGATACCCCCTGATCCGTACCCCGAAATTTGGACAGTCATTGATTGAAATTCGAGAGTGTGAAATCAAAATCATCACACAAATCGCAGAGTTGGAAATCAAGTTTTCGGACAGATAATATAGTTTGCATCCACAGACCGGACAGATAATGCTATAATATCTGTATTTGAAATCATTTCTCTCTGCAAAAGGAGGAATTATCAATGGCAAACAGCAGTAATCGTGGGGGTTCACGTCCTGGTGCAGGCCGTAAGAAAAAGAATCCTGACGGCACATATGAGCATGCTGCGTTCTCTGCAGAACAACTCAAGGAACTCACGGACTCGCCTCATGTGGCATATGTCTCAAGCAAAACAGTGTCATACACAAAAGCTTTTAAAGATGCAGCTTGGCAACGGTACTGCGATGGGGTCGATCCGATACAGATTTTTTCTGAGGTCGGCCTCAACCCGGAGACATTAGGACGTGCACGCATTCTCGGCTTTTTTAAGCTTCTGCGGCAAGCAAAAGGACGTGGCCTCGAGTTTACCGAAGGAAATGATCCTTATCCGGATGACAACGAGGATGCACCTCCACTGCCAGCGCCGCCTCGTAGGGCAAACAAAGGGCATCCTCCATTGATGAGCGAGTCAGAAATAAACCATCTCGCTGCGAAGGTTGCCTACATGTCCCAAGAGATTGAGTTTATAAAAAAAATTATATTTGCGGAGAAGAAAGGGAAATAGCCATGTATATGAATGGTTCCCCAGAAGTCCGCTACCGCATCATAAATGAAACCATTAGCCAGGATGACAATCTTCTGAATATTTCTTATCTTTGTGAAATAGCAGGCGTATCTCGTTCGGGATTTTATTACTGGCGTGGACATCAGACCGAGCGGACAGCATCCGATGAGGCCGATCAAAGAGACTTTGACCTCATTGTGGCTGCATACAATTTCCGCGGATATTCAAAAGGCGCACGCGGTATACACATGAGACTGCGGCATCAGGATCCCCCGGTGCTTATGAACACAAAGAAGATTCGCAGACTGATGAAAAAGTATCACCTCGTATGTCCGGTACGAAAGGTAAATCCGTACCGCAAGCTCGGCAAGCGTCTACAGGAAAACAGGACAGCTCCGAACATACTAAACAGACAGTTTAAGTCATTTGGACCGCGCACTGTTCTGCTGACGGACATTACATATATTCCGAGACCGGTACACCGAGATAGCAGCCAACGAGCTTACTATTATTCATACGTCTGTGTGATCATGGACGCATTCACAAAAGAAGTTTTGGCCTGTACCTGCAGTAACTCCTGTGATACAGATTTCGTCTTGGACACCGTAAATCAACTGATGGAAAAGCATGGGTCTGAACTTCACACGGACGCCCTGATCCATTCAGATCAAGGATGCCAATACACCAGTTCTAAATTCGTTGCCATTCTGAATGATTACAACCTCCGTCAATCCATGTCCCGCAGAGGAAATTGTTGGGACAATGCACCGCAGGAAAGCCTATTTGGACACATGAAGGATGAACTGCCACCGGTTGGATCTTATGGACATGCAGTAATTGCTGAACGTGTTTACGCTTGGATTGAGTATTATAACAACGACCGGTATCAATGGAGCCTTGCCAAGCTCTCGCCGTGTGAGTACTACAAGTTTGTCATGACGGGAATTTATCCGTTGGATACATTTGGGGGCGCTGCCCCCAACCCCCCGGAGTTTAACGCTTTTGTTTCCGGGAAAGGCAAAGAAAAAGACGAAGCCAAAGCTCCGCCTTCCCCGCAAACCTGACAGCCCGCTCGGGTCGCTCTCCAGCGTTGCCCTATCCTGTCTGTCAGTAAAGCAGGAACATTATATCACGGATTCAGCTTTCGGATTTCAAGTTTGATTATTTTGTCCGAACAACGGGGTACACTTCACCCGGAGACGAAATCTCTACGTACACAGGCACGGGCTCTTATCGAAAAGGATTCTGATAATTCGCTTGCAGCACACTGGTGTATTATCCTCGCCACTTATCCGATATTTGTAGATGTATCGAGGATCATTGGTAAGCTCTCCGAATTCGAAAAGGAGTTTACACTCCAGCAACTAAAGCAGAAGATCTTTGATGAATGGGGTGAACGCGCTACGCTGTTCCACTCCATCGACAAGATCATCGCAACAATGAAAGCAATTGGTGCTTTAAAAGCTGAGAAGCCGGGTCGCTACACTATCGTAAAGCATGAAGTGCGAGACGATAAAGTAAATGCACTTCTGGCAAGTGCCGGTATGACTGTCGAAGATAAAGGAAACTTTACCCTTCAGGACTTACGCGAAATGGGCTATATGTTCCCGTTCCAATACCAAATTGAGAGGGAAATGCTTATGATGAATGACACGTTTACCATCACGAACATCGCTGGCGAAATGATAGTGAGCCTGACGGCGAGCTTATGATGACCTGGAAACAATTCTACGATGGTTATCTTTGCTGGTCTGATAGCACTGTCTCTTCCAGACTTTCACAGATATCCGACCTTCAAAATGCGGATACCACCGAGATTGTAGATTGCTGCCAATGTATAGATGAGGCTCTTGCCCGCCGCCTTCTTCGCAAGGCAGAGAAGGTACAGCTTTCCTTCACCTATGCTCAGGTTGCGGAGCTTGCTGCATTTATCGGCGACGAGGAGCTTTTGAATACTCTCGCGATAGCGGCAACGGGTCCTTGTACGCAGGAGGTTCTGGAAGAACTCAATAATAACGAGATTCGGGACGATGTGATAACAAATATCGCTAAGCGATACAATCTGCAAGATCCGAATGAAGGTGCTATCTGGCAGCCGGGAGTTCTTCAGAAACAGATCGACGACCTCGCGGAAAGTGCGGGACAGCTTGCGGACAACCTGAACCGGATTAACAAGAATCTCGAAAAGCAGAAACGAAAGAAAAAATCAAGATGGTTTGCTTTTCTCGGTGTGCTCGGAGATTCAAACCGAGCCAAGTCGTCGTCTGGCTTTAGAGTTGGTGATCATGTGCGAGTGAAGTATCGCGGCCAAGAAGGAACGATAATTGACATCAATGGGAACCTGATAATGGTTTCCCTTGATGACGGAAAACATGTGGATTCCTACGAGGCGTCAGAGCTTGAGAAAGCATGGTGACGCCGAGTAACCTTTCAACGATAGCCATACCTTTTAACGATTGCAGATTGGGGGGAGGGTGTCGCTTTTGACTACAGAAGCCACGGCAGCATATACATACAGGACCACAGACGTAATCCTGCTCTATACTCTGAGACGAAGAAAAGCCCAGAAACAGCATGGTTTCCGGGCTAAAAGCACATATGGGCATTGTATCCGAAGATGAGGTCTTGATAGACAAGCCTAACAGCCGAAATCAGAGGTACAGGAAAAAGCAACTTGATCGGTGACCGACCAAGATAAGCGACCAAGATGCCGACCAAGTGAACGGCATACTGGGTTGAGGCCTTGATCATAAACCGATTGAGCAGAGGAGAGCAGGTCGAGACGATGGCTTCCCTCCTGCCCGCCGTATTATAGGTAGAAAAAGCATGTGGACAAGTTCCCGCAAACGGAGAGCACCTGTAAAAGCGCCGATTTTCGGCTTAGAGCAGTTCCCGCGAACGGACGGAAATGTGTACGGAATCCAGACATTCAGGTGCTTGCCTCGTGCCACGTGGAGAGTGTTGTATTGATAACAAGAAAAGATAGGTAAAGGGTTAAAAAGCCTTGAAATAAAGGACTTTCCGAGGGTTAGAGTGTAAACTCTGGCTCTCGGATTTTTTATTGGATAAATCAGAACCAAACATATCCACGATGGAAATGCTGTAGGGTTGAGTTGACAGGATTAAAATAGGGAGGTTGAGTAGACAGAAATGTTGATATATATTTTATAGATAATATTGTAAAAAATAGCCAACCGATGATAATTGGTGGGCTATTTTTTAAATAAAGAATTATGGTTCATTTGCGATTATTTGATCAAGAGTGCGCCCCATACGAGTAATCATAGGAACAACTAAAGCATTCCCCATACAAAAATAGCGCATTCTCTGTGTCATGCCAGAATTAGTCCAATTATCATCAAAACCTTGCAAACGTTCGGCTTCAATGGGTGTTATAAGCCTTAAACGATGTGTTCCAGGATCTTCAACCACATGAGTACTCCTATTTAGTGTGGATTCGCTAGTTAACATAGTTCTGCCAGGTTTATCCCAAGCATCAGGGAACGCAACTGGCCCCTCTGAATAGATGTATTCATGACCATTTGCTGCTACACGAGGAATCTTTTTAGCACCTTTTAAATATTGCCATTTTTCCATACGTTCATCTGTGATGTAGAATTTTTCATCAACATTACTCTCTAATATTTGTCCTAGAGTAATTGGAGGCTCTTCAATTTCAGAAACAGCAGCAGTGTTAATGATACCATTTGACATTAATCCAGCATTAGAAAAATCAAATTTAAATTCATCAGATGCAATTATTACATTAGTCTCAACAGGAACTGAATTAACTTCTGTAATAGGGATAATTGGAAATGTTCTAGCAAAGAATCCTTCGGTTGATATTATATCGACTGCTGAGAAATTATTTTCGCCTAATGCAAACATGGTATCATTTCTATAAGCAAAAATAAATACTCTACGCCTACGTTGTGCAGCACCATATTTGGCGGCATTTACAACACGCCATTCAACAGAATATCCAAGTTCGTTTAAACAGGTAAGCATTATACCGAAATCACGACCACGCTGTTTCGAAGGTGACTTTAATAATCTATCCACGTTTTCAAATAAGCAAAATGCAGGGCGCTTTGCAGTTATGGTTTCGTATATTTGCCACCAAAGAACACCCTTTTTACCATGTATTCCTTGTTCTGTTGATAAACCATGAGCAACAGAGTAGTCTTGACAAGGGAAGCCACCAACGAGTAGATTGTGGTCTGGTATAGTATTTTTGTCTACCTCAGCAATATCTTTACCTGTAGTGATGTTGCCATTAACATCTTCGGATTCGCCAAAATGCTGAACATAGCACTTGTGTGCCCACTGAGTGGCAGCTTTTGGTTCCCATTGACTAAACCAAACAGTTCTCCATTCAGTATCTAATCTCTCAAATCCTAATCGAAAACCGCCGACTCCGGCGAATAATTCACAAATAGTTTTATCCATCGTAAAACTCCTTTCAACTTGATCTATTATAGCAAAAAACATTCAAAAGATCAACAAGTATTTTCTCAAGATTATAAGAAGTTTATTTCGGATAATCTATGCGCTATATAAACACCTTTTATCCAGATATACTGTCTATACATTCTGATTCCATTAACCTCTTCGGGCTTATTTGTAGAGTCTGAGCCACTACCACGAACAAAAATCAGACCGTCTGAGGATTTTGGAAAATTAGGTGCAGATTGAATAGTTCCAGTTCCTTTGTTGATTTTTGGCTGACCTGTTTTCTTATCGATCTTTATAACATCGATAAGTTTGTTATTAAAAATTAGTCTTCTGATATCATCCCAGATTGGCTTGACTTGTGTATTTATAAAATTATCATCAAAGGTTAATCTTTTGAATCCAAGTAATTTATTATCCTTGAACGGAGCATCGGTGCTGGGTTCCTCAAAAACAATGCATAGCATTTGATTATTTGCAAAATAATCTCTAAAAGAAGAATCCTCAAACTGGATGTCTGGATTCGTTAATTCTTCAAAATCAATGCAGAACAGTTTCATATCCTCAGTGCGTAGCCCGGCTTTGGTAACTACAACGGATTTTCCTAACAATCCGATTTTGTTAAATAAATCTATTTTTTGCATTTTCTTTGCCTGTCCATCAAACATTCTAACAATTATTCTTTCACTAATAGATTTATCCTCGATATTTCCATCAATAGAAAAATAGTCCACAAGCTGTTTTACTGTTTGTTCAGCATAAAGCTGAGTAAGTGCATGGCACTTATGGTCTATGTCAGAATAGCTTGTATATTTGCCTGGGAGTTGCTCTAGCTCACTGCCAAAGTGCTCCTGGACAATGTTGGTTATCACGGCACGTTTCAAACGAAAACGTGGTGGATTCGGCCACTTTGGAGCTGTATCAATAAAGAGCAGTTTATCCCTTAATTCTGAAGACAAACGTGGATATTGACTTTTGTAGTCAGTATAATTAGTTTGTAATTCCACAATGAAATCATGAACAATTGTCCAGTCGTTCTTTAAGGTCGTTTTATCATCTTCGCTGAACTCATAAAATTGATAGCCTTTTATAGGAAAATTTGCATATTCAGCAGCGGGAACTGTTTTATCAGATGCATAAAGATAATAAACAAACAGAAGATGCTCTAATTTATGCCAAAAATTAGAATCCTCAAAAACTTCCGCAACAATTCTATCTGGAGATACTGCTGTAATAGACATCGGCTCTTTTGCTTCATATTTATTACGTTCCTTTTTAGAATATCTTATTCCAGTAGTCTTCAATTCTGTTTTGATGCCATCAACATTTAAATCTGGCTCTTGCCTAGTATCAGCAGGATAGCCTAATATAGATTGTTCTACAACATCTCCCGCAATACCAGTAATCTTAGGATTTAAAATAGTTCTTTTAAAAACATGGCTTTTATCTACCTCGCCTAAAGTTCTATTTAGGCAGGCATCAAATGTTTGTATCAATTCATCTCTATGGAAAAAATGATCGCTTGATGTAGACATAATTACTCCTCCTTTATCGTTTCTATGATGTCTTCTAATTTGCAATCTAGAGTTTCACAAATCTTCAGAAGAACATCAGTTGTAATATTTCCACCTTTACCTAGTTTTGCAATGGAGGCGGCACTGATTCCAGCCGCCTCTTTTAAGTCCTGTTTATTCATTTCTTTATCAATAAGCATTTTCCATAACTTGTTATAACTGATACGCATTTCCCAACCTCCTTATTTCTTCATTCTCACTCGGCATACGAGTCCAAGCTGCTTCATTAACCTCTGGACGGTTTTGTGATTGATGCAGTATCCTCTACTGTGCAGAACATCTGTGGTACGGCGATAACCATAGCGCCCCTTGTTTTCATGGTAGATTTCAGTGATCTGTTCTTTGATTTCGCTGTATTTATCCGGTTGCATTCTACGCTTGGCATAGTAGTAATAGGTTGATCGCGGCAAACCGGATACTTCAATTAGTAGTGAAATCTTGTGTTTATGCCTTAGTTCCCAGATCACTTGCGCCTTTTGTCGCGGCGTTCCTCTTCCAAAACCAAGGCATTCAATTTTTTTAAGTAATCTACCTCTGCACGCAACCGTTGGTTTTCTGCAATCAAATCTTCTTCTACCTTTTTGTTCAGCTTTGGGTTGCGTTCTTTCTGAGTGCCGCTTGCAGCACTGGCTCGACCACGGCGTTCCACATATAGCCCTTCTGGTCCTTCTTCCAGATAAATTCGTTCCCATTGAGCAACGCTTTTATGGTCAGACACGTGAAACTGCCGCGCTGCTTCACTGTAACTGAGTTTCTCTGTTTGCATAGCTTCTACAACCTGCTGTTTGAATTCTCCTGTGTATCGTTTCTTTG
Source organism: Caproicibacterium lactatifermentans (assembly GCF_013315815.1). Taxonomy (NCBI): domain Bacteria; kingdom Bacillati; phylum Bacillota; class Clostridia; order Eubacteriales; family Oscillospiraceae; genus Caproicibacterium; species Caproicibacterium lactatifermentans. The sequence continues at coordinate 1,859,092 of NZ_CP046051.1, read as the reverse complement.
CTTTACCTTTTGGCATAAAAACACCCCATTTGTTTTCAGTATATCATACTGTCTAACAAATGGGGTGCAGTTCAATAAGCCGTTTCTGTGATTTTGAGATTTTTAAACTGTACATCCAAAGCGTGATTTCACCCGTTCGAGGAAATCAATCTATCGGGTCGGATTCCGTTCGCGAGAGAACAGGATGGATGTTTTTTGGATTTTGACGTATGCGTGGGAACAGGGAGAGCGAGTAAAAAGGAGTATTCGAATGAGTATAGAAAATGTATTTGACAAGAGTTTTAGAGGTTGTGCCGTAATCACCGAAAAGAATAAGGTGTTATTAAAAAAAGCATTTGGTTATGCTGATTTGCCCAATAAAGTTGATAATGATTACGATACAAAGTTTGCTACAGCTTCAGCCGGTAAAGTGTTTGTTGCTGTGGGAATATTACAACTAATTGAAAAGCATCTTATTAATTTCAAAGATACAATTGGAGAAATTCTTGATTTTGACCTTAAACAAATAGATCGAGGCATAACAATTGAAGAATTGTTGACTCACACCTCAGGAATACCAGACTATTTTGATGAATCTGTTATGAGCGAGTATGAAGATCTATGGATTGATTTTCCAAACTACAAAATACGTTCTAATCAGGACTTATTGCCTCTCTTTGTTGATAAACCAATGATGTATCCCCGTGGCACCAAGTTTCAGTATAACAACACCGGATTTGTTGTGTTGGCTCTGATTATTGAAAAAATAACGGGAATAGAATTCGACAAGTATCTAAGTGACAATGTTTTTACACCTTCAATGATGCTCAATACTGGATATTATGAACTTGACATGCTACCTGCAAAATGTGCTGTAAATTATATTTACGATGAAAGAAGTGGCGGTTATAGAACAAATATTTTCAGCGTAGATGCTAAAGGTACTGGCGCTGGAGGTGCATTTACTACAGTAGCCGATATCAAATCATTTTGGGATTGCTTATTGTCATACAAACTGCTTTCAGAATCTATGACCAAAAATATGATTTCAAATCATAGCGGAAAAGATGAATGCTATGGTTATGGAATCTGGCTAAGAAAAGTAAAAGGCCGTTTCGCGCCATATTTTCAGGGCTGTGACCCAGGTGTAAGTTTTATCACATCTTATAATATCCCGAATCAGTTGATGGTTGTATTAGTCAGTAATTATGGGGATAATGTCTGGAAATTACTAGAGAACATACATAACTATTTTTTTGAGTAAGTCAAGGCACCCTACGTTGTTATTTCGCAGAGTGCCTCGTTTATTTCCGTGCCTATCCGTTGGTATCAACCATCACACTGGATATAAATCCAAAGTGAAGACGGCTTTATTTTTCTATAATTGAATAGTTTTTGTTGCAACATTTTCACAGAAAGCGCTGTCGTGTTCAACGAACAGAATCGTGGGCCTGTATTCGAGCAACAGTTTTTCAATTTGCATTCTGGAAAGGACATCAATGTAGTTTAACGGTTCATCCCAGATATACAGGTGCGCTTGGTCACAAAGGCTTTTTGCGAGCAGCACTTTCTTTTTTTGGCCTTCACTAAACTCGTCAAGTTTCTTTTTAAACTGTCCACGTGGGAAATCAAATTTCCGCAGGATGGCTTTAAAAAGGCTTTCATCAAGAAGATTGTGCTTGATATATTCGCTCAAGGGTCCGCTTAAATCTGAGGTGCTTTGGGGAACATAGGAAATTTTTAGCCTTCCGCTTTTTCTAATGGTTCCCCGATAAGAGATGCCTTCTCCGCAAATCAGCTTCAAAATGCTGGATTTCCCGGATCCGTTTTTTCCCTGCAATGCGATTCGGTCACCCTGTTCCACAGTAAAACTGATGCTCGAACAGACGACATTATCGCCATACATAACCGAAATGTCCGAAAGTTCCAGCAAACAATTGGTATAATATCGAAGAGGAGAAATTTTTAAAGCTTCATTGATTTCAATGTTTTTAAGCAATTTTGATTTTTCACTGATCAAGGTTTGCTGACGTGTCTCGATACTCTTTGAACGCTTCATCATCTTAGCTGCTTTATGAGACACAAAGCCTTTGTCGAGCTTGCTGCCCGAATTGGTTGGGCCGTTCTTGCTTTTCTCGACTCGGTCAGACCAGCCGGAAGTCCTTTGAGCAGCGGCCGTTAATCGGTCTATATCTTTTTTTCGTTTCTCATTTTCAGCCATTTCAAAGCTGTCCTGCATCTCTTTGTTACTCCACCATGAGGAGAAATTTCCTTTTTGTATCTCGATATTGGTTTTGTTTATAGCGAGAATATGATCAATACAATTGTCGAGGAAAACCCGGTCATGTGAAACCAGAATAAATCCGTGCTTTCTTTTCAGATAATCGCTCAAAATTTTTCTTCCCATGGTGTCAAGGTGATTGGTAGGTTCATCTATCAGCAAAAAACTGTTCTCTTTGAGAAACAAAGCGGCAAGAAGGACTTTTGTCTGCTCACCTTTTGAAAGCGTAGTATACTGCCGATACAATATATCATCCGACACCTTCAGCAGAGATAATTCGCGCATAATCTCCCAGTCCTGTGCATTTGGACTGATCTCATGAATGACATCGATGACAAAGGAGTCCGGTGTGGGTACATCATAGGGGAAATACTCAAAGGAGACACTGCTGGAAATGGTGCCGCTGTATTCGTATTTTCCCATAAGAAGCTTTAAAAAGGTGGTTTTACCCCGGCCGTTTCGACCTGTAAAGCCTAGCTTCCAATTTGTATCAATCTGGAAACTGACATTTTCAAAAATGTTGTCAAAACTTCCTTCATAAGAAAAAGTTAAATTTACTATATTGATTAAAGACATGGATCAAAACCTCCGCAAAAAAATGGGGTGCAAGAAAGTTGCTTCTTGCACCCCATACCTATAGCGAAGTCAAGCCAAAACAAATGCGGCAAAACAAGGCTTATATGAGTGAATTGGCATTAAACTTCCTTGCAAATGCACAACAAAAACAACAGCACGGACATCATGCCTATCAATCTTTGCTATGCGTAATTATGGTTAGCAAGAAAATTTAATCACCTTTTCACCTCAAATATTAAAATCTAATTAGTAATATTATACATCAATTTAATGCAAGGGTCAACTCATTTTCGATTTACAGCTATATACAACTATTGTTCCTATTCCAGGTTGCACCAAAAATCGGTTTTAAAATACAGTTGCTTGGGTGAAAAAGTGGGTGGTATCGCTGTCAAACAGCGTCCTATTAAAAAATGACCCATAAAAGTCCCTTCTTACAGTGTGACTTCGCAGCCGTTAGGGGGAGGGGTTCTATGAGTCAGCTATTTTCTATTCCATTCAGTAAATTGTGTTTTTTATCCTAAATGCCGTTTCTTCGGAGCCATCTTGGCTTTTAGACTGTCTTCTTCTTTATATCCGAAGAAGTAGGTCAGCAGGGATGCCGCAACGACTGTGACTGCAGAAACGATCCAGAAATTCAGCAGGGTGCTTGGGTTAGAGGAGCTGGCGAAAGATGGGAACCCAATCAGGCTGCCGGTAAATCCGTACATATCAACACCCAGCAAACCGTTGACTAAACCGCCGATTGCCGCCCCGATACTGGAAGTGAGGAAGACACGACCGTATTTCAGATTGACACCATACATGGCAGGTTCGGTGATCCCACAGAATGCGGAAATTGCAGCGGACGCGGACAAACCTTTCAGATTTTTATTGTGGCGGGTCTTCATCCATACAACCAGTGCACCGGCACCCTGCGCAATCATGGTAACAGATACAATCCCATTCAGAACAGAGTGGCCGCCGGGGACAGAAAGCTGGGCAGAGATAATCGGAATGACTGCCCAGTGCAGCCCGAAGATGACCAGGACCTGATACAGACCGCCAATAATCATGCCGGACAGCGGCAGACTCAGATTTAGCAGCCACTGCAACGCGTTGGAAATACCAGTAGAAATCAGGGTAATGATTGGCCCAACGATGACCAGCACGGTTATGCCGACCAGGAAGATCTCGACCAGCGGAGTGAAAATCATCCGAAGAACAACCGGCATCCACTTTTTGATCCAGGGTTCAATTTTTGACGCCATCCATGCAGCAAAGATCATGGGGAAGATAGAGTAGGTGTACTGCGGAATGTGGATAGGAATGCCCAAGAAATTCGAATTGATGCCCATACCGAGGATCGAGTAGGAAAACTTGCCGGAAGCATAAATGCTGACCAGTGATGGATAAATCAAAAACGATCCAATAATGGCAACGACAACCGGATTGGATCCTAGTTTCTGGGCGGCGGTGAAACCGACCAAAATCGGCAAAAAGTAAAATGTAGCGTCGCCCATCGCGTTAATAATGACATAAGTCTGAGATGTGGTTGACACACCGCCCCAAGTGGTGAGGATCGTCATAATTCCCTTTAGCATGCCGCTGGCGGCCAGCAGACCAATGACCGGCATCATTGAACCCGTGATGATTCCAATCAGGCTGGACGCACCATGCTTAATTTTGTCCCAGAAGCCCAAGCTTTTGTTGGCCTCAGTTGTGGTTTTTGCTACTGCCTGCGTGGCCTTTTCGGGATCAGCATAGCTGTTACTAAGCTGTTTGATCGCTTCATCATAAACATCCCCGACAGTCTGACCAATGACGACCTGGTATTGGCCGCCGGCGCGGGCAACATCTATGACACCTGGAATGCTGCGGACGGCATCGTCGTTTGGCATTTGGTCGTCTTTCAGGTAGAAACGCAACCGAGTGATACAGTGAATCAAACTCTTGATGTTTTGCCTGCCTCCGACTTTCTGTAAAATCAGCCGTGCAGTCTTGGCATCCTTGTTTTCGTTCTTCGGCGCTTTTCCTTTCGGGGCAGCGGCCGACTGTGTTTCTTTCAGCGTCAGTGTTGCCGCCTCGTCGCCGCGGTGAACTTTGCCAACGGCTTTAATTTCTAGTTTGTCAACCACCTCATCGGTATTGGTAATCGCCACAACAACCGTTGCCTTTTTGCCAGCTATTTTTATCTTGTCCAAATCCATGGAAGCGATGATGTCGCCCGCTTTGACTTTGGCATCCTTCTTCGTGTCGATTTCAAAGGGTTTACCATTCATTTCAACGGTGTCGATACCCAGATGGATCAGCAATTCTGCACCGTCGTCGGTGCAAATGCCGATTGCGTGCTTGGTATCGGCCAGTATGCTGACACGGCCACTGGCGGGGGCGACGACTTGGCCGCTTGTCGGTTCAACGCCGAATCCGTCACCCATGACTTTCTTAGAGAACACCAAATCAGGGACTTCATCGATTGGCATTAGCAGGCCATCGACTGGTGAAAATAACTTTGAGACTTTACCCATGGACCTTTTCCTCCCTTATAGTGCGGATTGCCAGCGTCGTAAACGGCTCAAGCGTCAGCACATCCGTTAATTGAATACCTGATTGATTGGTAATTAAGATATTGCCCTGCTGCCACTCAGCCGGCAGTGGGACTTGAATGCTGTGGTCTGCAAAATTATTTAAAACCAGCAACGCATCGTGATTTAGGTGTCTTTGGTAACCATAGAGCCAGCCAATGTTTGTACCGAACGGTTGATAGTCACCCGCCGCAATGACGGGTACCGTCTTGCGCAAATAAATCAGCTTTTGATAGAATGGAAAAATCTGTCCGTGGTCTAGTTCATCTTTCACGTTGACCAATTTTTGGTTGGTCGGCCGTAGCCACGGTGTGCCGGTGGTAAAGCCGGCGTTGGCACTGCTGTCCCACTGCATCGGTGTGCGTGAGTTGTCGCGTGCTTTACTGTGAACGATGGCAAATGCCTCATCTGCCGGCTTGCCAGCATTGAGCAATTCCCGATAGGCATTTTTAGCCTCAATATCGACATAATCCTCCATGCTGGTATAGTCAGGATCGCTCATTCCAATTTCCTCACCCTGATAAATATATGGTGTACCGCGGTTCAGGTGAATGCTGGCGGCCAGCATCTGCGCACTTTTGACACGATAGTGTTTGACATCACCGAAACGGTCCAGCGCACGCGGTTGGTCATGATTGTTCCAAAACAGCGCTTGCCAGCCGCCGCCCTTGGACATACCGACACCCCACTGATTGAGCAAGCCACGTAGTTTCTTGAAATCATAGCGCTTTTTCGTCCACTTTTTGCCGTTGACGTAATCTGTTTTTAAGTGGTGAAACTGAAAAACCATACTCAGCTCTTTGTTGGCCGGATTGGTATACTCAATAGCCTTGGGAATCGTGGTCGAGCTCATTTCACCGACTGTGACGCTGTTGTCATCCTGGCCAAAGCTGCTGGCGGCAATTTCTTTGATATAGCTTGACACAACAGGTGTGTCAGTATAAAGCGTTTTGCTTTGGATTTCCGGCGGCGCATCGACCAGCCGATTGTCTTTCCCAATGACATTCAGAACATCAAAGCGGAAACCACGCACGCCCTTTTGACGCCAGAAGTTTACAATATCCGCTGCCTCTTTCCGAACCTGCGGGTTGTGCCAATCCAAGTCAGCCTGCGTCGGGCCGTACAAGTGCAAATAATACTTGCCGATATTGCCAAACTTTTCCCACGCAGAACCGCCAAATTTAGATTCCCAGTTGGTCGGAACAGTGCCATCTGGCTTTGGGTCACGGATGTAGTAGTAAGCCTGATACATGGGGTCTCCCGCCAGTGCCTTTTGAAACCATTCGTGCTGGGTACTGGTGTGGTTTAAGACCATGTCCAGCATCACGTCAATGCCGATATCCTGCAGCTTCCGCATCAGTTCATCAAAATCGTCCATCGTACCGAACCGCGGATCAATGCGGCGGTAATCCGCCACGTCATACCCATTGTCATTTTGCGGCGAAACAAAGAACGGATTGAACCAAATCATATCTACATGTAATCGCCTAAAGTAATCGATTTTTTCAATAATTCCGCGCAGGTCACCGATTCCATCGCCGTTACTGTCGTAAAATGACTTCGGGTAAAGTTGATAGATTACTTTATTTTGTAAACTCATAGTGCCTCCTTTAAACATTCAGACACAAAGCGATAAATCCAGAGGATTCATTCGGCCAATGTGCGAATGCCTCATAAACGTCTAGCAAAATCTTGAAATCGAAACCGATCAGGCCGATGCCGTGATTCTGTGTACTGAAATGTTGTTGTATCCTCCAAACTCGTTACGCTTTTGACCACCACAACCACATCTCCAGCTTTTAGATGGAGCAGTTCTTGATCAGAATCTGTAGCCGGTTCAACAGTGATCTCCTTTTTGGCATAGGCAATCGATAAATGCAGTTCCTCTTCAAAGTAGCGATAAATTGAATCGGCGGCCACCTCGTGGGAAATGCCGGGCACAACATCCGTTGATACATAATCGATATCAATAATCACCGGCTCACCGTTGACCTCGCGAACACGCACCAGTTTTGTGACAGGTATTGCTTTTGCAGTCGGATCGACCGATGCAAAATCGCTGATCGGAAGTTTCGTGATTTTATCCTTAATAACGGTGGTATGTGTGCTTATGTGTCTGCGCGTCGCCAATTCTTTGTAGCTGATGACATCGGATACCGGAAACACATACCGCTGGCGGTTGATGACGATAGAGCCCTTGCCTTTCTGCGACTGAATGTAACCTTCCTCGCGCAGTCGGCTCAGCGCCTTACGAATGGTATCACGCGATGCGTCATATAAATCGCACAGGCCGCTTTCGCTTGGCAGCAAGTCGTTGGTTCTATAAATGCCTTCGTTGATTTTTGCCTTGAGATCCTGATAGATCAAACAAAACTTTGCCATAATTTTCTCCAATAACAGTTTCTTTTGTATATATAATATACATGTACGTACAGGTTGCCAAGCACTTTATTATTATATAAAAGAGTAAGATCGTTTTTTCGGTTTGTACAAACTGTGCAAGAATGGGTTTCACATCCATTGAACGGACTGCCGCGAGGTCTTCCAATCACTCCATACCACTTGATGCAAACTTCCTTCGTTTTTTATGCCTACCGATCTATTTTCGACGGGCACGGAAACAGGCGGTGGCTTTGCTTGTGGGCACGCACGTTTTTTGTTATACTATAATATTTTATATGAATATTTTATATGCTTTTGCCCAAGAGGAGTGTCTGCCCAATGGCCAACAGCCAGAATGATATGCAAAACTTAAAAGCGACCCAATGAACAGCGCTGATTGTGCAGGCCACGCTGATGGTACTTTTTCTGCTTCCGGACGGAAATTCGCTGGATGGTAGTGCTCTTGCCAACTCGGTACAGATGGACCTTTTATATTTACAATACGGTGACCTGATTCATTTTATCGGAGGGCTGTTATACTGCGCGCCGCTGTTTGTCATTCCGGTAGATGTATGGCTGGTCACACTGTTGCGCAAACCGTGGCGCAAAGGCGAGGTGGAACGCAGTCATCTTAACGACCAGAGGCATTTCTACGACTGGGAAAAATTTGCCAACGTATGTGAGCTTAACCAAAAACTGGAATCCCATCTATCTTGGGGCAACACTAAGGCTATGCGTACGCTTGGATGGAAAAACCCTCTTCAACTTCTTGCTGATTTCCTTGGTTCACATTATTAACAAACACAGATTAAATTGCAAACTTCTCTTGACACCATCTAGGGGACAGGCTTCAGCAGACGGATGTTCCCTGCAGGAGGCCAGTTTTATTTCTGCCGTATGCATATGCGCGTATGTATTTTATAAATTTGATTGGCAGATGGCAAAATTAACAAATATAGTTAGGGACATTTGTAATAATTTGGGATTTATTTTCCCAATGGGATATGCTATTATTCTCTAAGGACACACGATACTTTGTAAAAACGGAGGGGTTGTGAAAACAGGAAATTTGGCGCAATAATTTCTATAAAAGCATTTCGTGCTGGAAATTCGGTTTACGCATCGACAGTTATGTAACCGATTGCATAACTGAGAAAACCAGATCTTGCTGTATGCGGTGAAAGTCGTTAAAAGGGAGGAAATTATGGTAAAAAAAGTGTGCAGGCAATGTCTCAGCTTGGTGCTGTCCTTGCTTATCGGGCTCTCTGCCTTGACAGGTGTCACTTTGAAAGCATCTGCTGCGGAAGCCACGGGCGGGCCGAAAGTAACTGACCTGGTATTGCTTGCTATAGACAAAGAAACAGACAATCAGATGTCCCTTTATGCAGGCGGCATATATGAATCATGTGTTAAGCTCAGTGCCGGAAAACACACTTATACCGTTAAAGTAAACGGGAGCGCAAAAGCTGCAGATGTTTCGGTAAATGTACCCGCAGAAGAGAACGTTTACATACGTTATTATTCACGTGGCTCTTCCGATGCTGCGGCAAAAAACAATACGGTGGATTCCATTAATAACGCAGTTCACTTTAAAACTTCGGCGACGCTGACAGGCGCTTTAGGCTCCATCGGCACGGAGCTTAACATCAGCGACTGGGTGCCGAATGACACAGACGGTGACCTCGACTATCTCGGCGGAGGACGCTATTCTAAAACTTTTAAATTTTCCGCGACAAAAAGCGATGTAAATATCAGTTATAAAGTCGCTTATAATCATGCATGGGGATATGGCGAGTGTGGAAGCAACGTTGAGACGAAGGTGCCTGCCGGTTCCACATCCTTTACGATTTTTGCGGATTATCTACAGGGGATATGCACCGATTCTATCCGCGAACCTGCCATCAATATTGATCAAAAAGATGCGGAGGGCAGCAATCTTTCCAAACCTGCTTTTACGACGACCGTTTCGCTGATAGGGACCGTACGCGGCAGCAGCGGCACATGGGACCCTAGCGCGGCTGGATGGGATTTTTCACAGATTACGAAGAATCTTTACGTATTCAGCAAAACATTCGATAAGGGTACCTACGAGTACAAAGTCGTTTTCGACAAGAAATACAAGTACGACAAAATCGCAGAAAACATCAGCTTCAAAGTTGACAGCGATGACACAAATGTTGTTTTCCTCTATGATGCCTCTTCCCAGAAGCTTTTTGATACAGTCAACAAGTTCAATGCCGTTTCCGAAGCCCTCGGATATCAGTTTGCTTCGGCAAAGGTGATTGACAATGCCAATGGGATGGTGGAATTTGTTTTTCAAGAGGCGCCGACAGACAAGATTTCTCTGACGTATGCGCCGAAATCTTCTCCCGAGAAGGCCAAAACGATTTCGCTTTCTGCCGAAAAAGATGCCAGCGGCACGTTTACAAGCGGCAACCTATTTTTGGGTGATGGGGCGCTGGATTACATTTATTTTTACACGGTAAACGGCACACGTACCCTGGACCCTTCTGCAGAAAATACTTACACGTATAACAATGAAAACTATTCCAACTACACCCGCGCAGCTTTCACAGGGCGGGCAGTCTATGTGCCGGGCACACTGCCTGGCAAGTCGTGGGACCCTGCTTCCAACAAGATGACGTATAAGGGGAAGGGCCTTTACTCATATACTTTTAAAGATGTACCGCCAGCGAACAACTACCAGTATAAAATTACAGTGGACGGAACATGGAATGAAAACTATGGCATGCATGGCAAATCAGGCGGCGACAATCTCAGCCTGGATGTAAACAATCAACAGGATGTCACGGTTTATTACAACGATATTACTCACCTTTCCGTCACATCGCTGAACTATCTATTTGTTGACCCCAGCCTTTCCGGAACAGGCGTGCCATCCGGCACAAAACTGACAGATGACGGCCTCACGGGCATTTATCAGGTAACTGTTTCTCTGCCTGCCGGAACCTATTCGGACTTTAAAATTAACTGGAAGAATAAGTCGGGCAGGGCTGCTTCGTGTAATGTCGCTCCGTTTACGCTTGCCGGGGAAAAGAATGTCACTTTTTCTTTTGACCCTTTGACTGAACTGTGTTACTCCAATGCTTCCGACCGCAAAATTGACGGGAAGAATGTCTACTACAATACACAGGACAGAAAATACAAAAGCACTTACGGCGCAGTGGAGCAGAACAAGCGGACCACCTTTTCCATCCAGACGGGCGATGATGTGTCAGAAGCTTATCTGTTTATAAAAGGGCCTGAAAATAAACGCATCACGATGACAAAGAGCTCCGCCGCCGACGGAAAAATTATGTGGAGCACAACGCAGAGTTTTGCCACGATTGGGCAGTATACGTATTACTTTGAGCTGGCGAATGCTTACGGTGATTTCAAGGTGTACGGCGATGACGACGGATATTATGGAACGGGAAAACTGACCGACCCGGGCAGCATCTCTCCTTACGACCTAGTGGTTTATAAGGAGGGCTACAAAACACCTGACTGGATGAAGAATGCGGTGATTTATCAGATATTCCCGGACCGCTTCTATAATGGTGATACCGCGAACGATGATGCTGCCCCAAAGGGTGCACGCGGGGCCACCAACTATGAGTTCGTAAAGGACTGGAGCAAATATCCGGAAAATCCGGAACAGGAGAGCCAGCACGCAGGTGAATATCCGTCCCAGGCTTACAAAGGGGACGGCATATGGGGCAATGAAATCTATGGCGGTGATATTAAGGGAATCACGCAGAAAATCGACTATCTGAAAAAACTTGGGGTGAACGTGATTTACGTTAACCCAATTTTCTCTTCCGTGTCCAACCACAGGTACGACACAACGGATTACAAGAAAATCGACCCCATCCTCGGCACGGAAGGCGATTTCACCGAACTGTGCCAAACAGCCAAGAGAAACGGGATGCACGTTATCCTCGACGGCGTTTATAATCATGTTTCGGATGACTCGATTTATTTTGACCGGTACTACAAATATGTCGGGGTAAACGGGAAAGTCGGCGCCTATCCGTACTGGGCATATGTTTACGACTATATAGATGACCATCCCGGCACAGCGCAGGATGCAGCGGAGACCGCTGCCACAGCATATTTTAAAGACCACCACAGCGTGAGAGATTTCACTTACACAAAGTGGTTTACGGTAACACGAGACCCGCTCCTTGATCAGACGACAAAGCAACCGATTCGAGATACAATCGGCGGACGAAATGGCAAAAAAGTTTATGGTTATGAAGGCTGGTGGGGCTATGACTCTATGCCTGTCATCAAGGCTACCAATGGTTCGGAGTACCAGACATCCAGCTGGGCAAAAGAGCTGGTCGACGGACCCGATTCTGTAACGAAATACTGGATCCGCAAAGGCTCCGATGGATGGCGCTTGGACTGCGCAAATGAGGTTTCGGATGAAACATGGCAGAAATTCCGCAGCTCCGTGAAAGCGCTTGGCAGTGACAATGTCATTATCGGAGAAATCTGGGCTGACGCAACAAAATATCTGCTTGGCGATATGTATGATTCGTGCATGAATTATCAGTTCCGCAATGCGATACTTACCTACACAAGAGGAGGAAGTTCGGCGGATTGTGCGAAAAATCTGGAAAAACTGCGCGAGAGGTATCCATCGGAGGCATTTTATGCAATGATGAATCTTCTGGATTCGCACGATACAACGCGGCTCCTCTCCTACCTTGACGGTATCGATGATGACCGGAATCAAAAGGATATTGCGCATACCTTCCCGACTTATGCCCAAACGTCAGATGCCGCAAAGAAAAAGCAATATATGGCGGCCCTCCTGCAGCTAACTTACCCAGGCGCTCCCACGATTTACTATGGTGATGAAGTGGGCGTGGTCGGTGCTGACGACCCGGATGACCGCCGTACCATGGACTGGAGCGGCAGCAACCAGGATTTGTTTCAGTGGTACGCAAAGCTGATTTCCATCCGAAACAGCAACTCAGCCCTTCGCACAGGAAGCATTTCTATGCTCAAAACAGATAAGAATGAGGTAATGGCTTATGTGCGCGCGGACAGTAAAAATCAATTTTTGATTGCTGCAAACAACAGTGGGCAGGATGTAACCGTAACCTTGGACGCTTCCACTGTCAAGGGCGACACACTGGTTGACATGATGACGAATACCGCTGTGCCAAAAAAGAACGGCGCTGTCACTATGACGATTCCAGCATATTCCGGCGTGCTCCTGGCTGCGAATGCCTCGTCACCTACCGACCATACTCAAACCGGCGACGCAACAGATGATTCTGATGGAAATGCTTACATCAGCGACACAACAGATGATTTTGATGTTAACGGCGCATATACCTTCAAAATCACCTCTAAAAATGGAAAGGCACCAGACTTTGCAGTCGGCACACCGAGTGTGTTCCGCACAACGCTGGTAAAGCGCAGCGGCAATGATTACTATTACAAAATCACGGCAATCGGCGCACCGGGCGCACAGTCCGGCATTTACCTCAATGGCAGCCGCCTGCTTGTGGCGACGGTCGGAAAAAATCCAAATTATTCTTTGAGTGATACCAGATGTAATCTTGTTGTCGATGGCGCTTATACTTTCAAAATTACGAACACATATGGAAAGGTACCAGATTTTGTAGTTGGCACCCCAAATGTGTTCCAAACAACGCTGGTAAAACACAACGGCAATGATTACTATTACAAAATCACGGCAATCGGCGCACCGGGCGCACAGTCCGGCATTTACCTCAATGGCAGCCGCCTGCTTGTGGCGACGGTCAGAAAAAATCCAAATTATTCTTTGAGTGATACCAGATGTAATCTTGTTGTCGATGGCGCTTATACTTTCAAAATTACGAACACATATGGAAAGGTACCAGATTTTGCAGTCGGCACCCCAAATGTGTTCCAAACAACGCTGGTAAAACACAACGGCAATGATTACTATTACAAAATCACGGCAATCGGCGCACCGGGCGCACAGTCCGGCATTTATCTCAATGGCAGCCGCCTGCTTGTGGCGACGATCAAGAAAAGCACGCGATAAGAACTTGTCGCCTCGCTGAAAAACCCAAAAGTCCATCCTTTGCTCCATGCACTGGGTGGGCTAGCCAATCATCCGGTGGCCTGCATTGTACCAAGTTGCAATGCAGGCCACCATTTTTTATGCTGGCTTCATGTCAAGAGTTGAGGTAGCCCAAAAGGGGGACAGACAAAAAGAAGGAAAATAGACAAAGTGATTTGGCAGTGCTACAATAAACATTGCCAAATCTTTTATACTGTACGGACTTTTGCCGACAGATATTGTCAGGGGGAATCCCATGAAGGAACCATTTGCGGCCTGCAACCCCAGTGTTTGTTTTATATTCTTTGCGGCAGCCCTGCTGCTGAGCGTGTTTTTGACAAACCCATGCTTTTTGGCACTGGACGCGGCGGCATCCACGTTGTATATGCTGCTCTTACGGCGCTCTGGCGGTCTACGCTTTCTAATGTCCATACTTGGATTTTCCGCTCTGCTTGCAGCATTAAATCCGCTGTTCAATACCAGCGGCAGCACGGTGTTGTTCACTTATTTTAGCCGCCCGTATACGCTGGAAGCACTGCTGTACGGCGTGACGGCCGGCGGAATGTTCTTTTCAGTGATGATGTGGGCCTCCTGCTGGCAGCAAACGATGGACAGCGACAAAATGCTGTATCTTTTCAGCGGGCTGGCACCAGCCGCTTCACTGATGCTGTCTATGGTATTTCAGATGGTGCCTGCCCTGCGGCGAAAGGCTGAAACGATAACGGCGGTACAAAAAGGTATTGGCTGCACCGGCACGGGGAATACCCGGCAGAAGCTGCGGAACAGTGTGGGCAGGCTTTCAGCACTGACATCCTGGGCACTGGAGGGTTCCCTGACCACAGCGGATTCTATGAAAAGTCGCGGCTACGGCACCGGCCGGCGAACTTCCTTTGCACGCTATACTTTTCGGGCGGCGGACTGCGGCGCGCTGGTGTTTTTCGGTGCCTGTTTTTTACTGGCGGCCGTGTCCTTTTCGCCGCGCTACCAGTGGAGCTGTTCAGGGACCGCGTTTTGGCTGGCGTTCGGGGGAAGTGCGGCACTTTTGCTGTTCCCGAGCTTCCTACATATTAAAGAGGATATTTTATGGAATTATTTTCGGTCAAAGATTTTAGCTTTTCCTATCCAGCGGCACCGAAAGAGGCATTGCACAAAGTAAATTTTTCAATCCGTTCAGGGGAATATGTTGCGCTGTGTGGAAAAAGCGGCAGCGGCAAAACAACACTGCTGAGCCACCTAAAAACGGTGCTAGCACCACATGGCACCCGGCAGGGTACAATTTTATGGAAGGGACGTCCTTTGCAGCAGGTCAGCCTGCGGGAACAAAGCAGCCAAATCGGCTATGTGATGCAGAATCCGGAAAATCAAACGGTGACAGACAAGGTGTGGCACGAGCTAGCCTTTGGGCTGGAAAGCCTGGGCACGGACCAGCGGACCATGCGGCTGCGGGTTGCGGAAATGGCCAGTTATTTTGGCATACAGTCGTGGTTTTACCGGGATGTCAGCACGCTTTCCGGCGGGCAGAAGCAGCTGCTAAATCTAGCGTCCATTATGGCGATGCAGCCGGAAATGCTGATTCTGGACGAGCCAACCAGCCAGCTGGACCCGGTTGCCGCTTCTGATTTCCTCAATACAGTATGTAAGCTGAATCGGGAATTGGGCACAACGGTTCTTATTTCGGAACATCGGCTGGAAGAAATCATCCCCTGTGCGGACAGAGTGGTTGTGATGGACAATGGCAGTATCTTTGCGGACGATGTGCCGCGTCGGGCAGGCCGCCGCATTTTTGAGGACAAACCAGAACTGGTACCGTCCCTGCCGGCACCTATGCAGGTTTACTACAGTATCGGCGGCGGTCAGTCCTGCCCGGTCACGGTGCGGGAGGGACGCAACTGGCTGACACAGGAGCTTGCAGGAAAAGAAAACATTGTTCGCCGACTGAATCGCCCAGCTGAGCCGGAGGAGGACGCGGAAACAGTGCTGGAACTGAAAGATGTCTGGTTTCGTTATGAAAAAGACACGCCGGATGTCCTGAAAGGCGTTTCACTCAAGCTGCCGAAAGGGAAGCTTTCCGCCGTGGTGGGTGGCAATGGCACGGGAAAATCCACGATGCTGAAAGCCGCCTGCGGCATTTGCCGTCCCTATCGGGGGAGCGTTCTGGTTTTACAGAAAAATATCCGCCGCTGGAAGACAGAAAGATTATTTCACGGGTGCCTCGCCATGCTGCCGCAGGATCCGCAGTGCCTTTTCCTGAAAAAGACTGTGCGGGAGGATCTGGAAGAGATGCTTTCCTCACAAAAACTCGCAAAAGAGGAGGGAGAAGCGCTTTTGCAGCAGGTGATTGCCGAATGTGACATTACCGAGCTGCTGGACGCGCACCCGTACGACCTTTCCGGCGGCGAGCAGCAGAAAGCGGCGCTGGCGAAGGTGCTGCTGTGCCGGCCGCGGATTTTGCTGCTGGACGAACCGACCAAGGGAATTGACAGCGGCTTTAAGGCCCAGCTGGCCGCTGTTTTTGAGCGGCTGAAACAGCGGCAGACGACTATCCTTATGGTTTCACATGATATTGAATTCTGTGCCCGCTATGCGG
This sequence comes from Caproicibacterium lactatifermentans, assembly GCF_013315815.1. Taxonomy (NCBI): domain Bacteria; kingdom Bacillati; phylum Bacillota; class Clostridia; order Eubacteriales; family Oscillospiraceae; genus Caproicibacterium; species Caproicibacterium lactatifermentans. The sequence continues at coordinate 1,842,653 of NZ_CP046051.1, read as the reverse complement.
ACCAAGTGTCGCTTTTTTTTGACGGCAGTGTACTGACGACCAGCCCGCCAACGCAGTTTTTTTCCAACAACAGCTTTTATACCACCGCGGCCAATCGTATGAGCCGCCATGAGTTTAACAATGCAGTAACCTGTAAGGATGTGATTACATTATGCCACAAGAATCATTTGTAAAGAGAACATACAGCAAAAAGTCCATTCTAGTTATGACAGCCTGCTTAGCAGGGATTGCAATGCTGCTGGTTTTTGGCGGCAAGGCGATGGGCAACGGACATGCCTATGGGGCCAGCCTGCTGGTGATTGTGCTGGCAATGGTGCCGTTTTTCTTTTCCTTTGAGCACCGCCGCCCACAGGCCCGCGAGCTGGTAACACTGGCGGTTTTATGTGCCATTGCGGTGGCCGCACGGCTGCTGTTTATCTGGGCGCCGCACTTTAAGCCGATGACTGCTATTATTATCATTGTCGGCGCGGCACTGGGCCCGCAGGCCGGTTTTATGACCGGCGCCATGGCGGCCTTTGTTTCGAACTTCTTTTTTGGGCAGGGCCCATGGACACCGTGGCAGATGCTTGCCTTTGGTATGGCCGGATTTTTGGCGGGTATTTTCTGCCGCAGTGGGATGATTAGCCGCCGGCGGATACCACTGTCCATTTTTGGTGCGGTGCTGGTCATGGCTATTGTTGGGCCGCTTCAGGACACCTGTTCCCTGTTTTTAATGACCAATACCATTACACCGGCGAGCGCAGGGGCCATTTACCTTTCGGGTGTTCCGGCCAATGCCGTACACGCGCTGGCAACCTTTTTAACGCTGCTGCTGGTGTCCCAGCCGATGTTTGAAAAGCTGGACCGTTTAAAGCAGAAATATGGCATTCTGAAGGAATCGGCGTGAGGCTTGACTCTTATCATCCAGTGGTCAATTTGCTTTCTTTTGCGGCAGTGCTGACCTTGCTGTACAGCCTTTTGCCTTTGCTGTTGCCGCGGCGGGAAAAGTTCCAGCCTGCGGCAGCGCCCTTTTTATCTTTTTTACAGAGAATTAAAGCAGAGTGATAGTAAAAGCAAAATCAGAGGTTTCGTTCGGTGGCAGAATGGTCATACCACGCTTGTGTTCAAAGCAGTTATCTTCATCTGTGGTGGTGCTGCAGCCTGTCCGACAGGCATCTGAAAAGCTGGATGACCGCCCACCACGAACGATATGGACTAGGCACCGATATTAGTTGTGGAAAAGCGCATTTCCAGGGAAGCAGGCCCTGTCATGCGGTAGGACATACGCAGGTGAAACGGATAGGGGTAGGCCTTCAGCCGTGTCAGATTACGAAAAACCACTGGAGCAACCAAACAGGCGGGACAACAATGCTGCAAAAAAACAAGGCCGCCATGGTGCCGCCTATATGGCGACACACCCAAAAAAATTGGGTGGGAGTACATTGTATGTGATGTGCAGTGGTCGGAGCCGCAGGCGGAGGTAGACTTTGCACGTGGGCCAAAAAGATATACGCAATGGGACTGGAATTTGGCATTCATATTATGCACGAAGGAAAAAAGGTTCTCCTTTACGGAGAACCTTTTTCTTTGCATTACAGTCAAAAAAGACCCCGCGCAGCCTCTCTGCCGGGATCTTTTGTCATGCGGATTTTAGCCTTCTTCAGGGGAAAATTCTTTTTTGTCTATGCCGCACAGAGGACATTTCCAGTCGTCCGGCAGCTTTTCAAAAGGCGTTCCGGCGGGGATACCATTGTCCGGGTCACCTATGGCAGGGTCATAGACATAGCCGCAGACGTTACAGACGTATTTCTGCATTTTGTTTTCTCCTTCCAACTGATTCTGCTATATTATAGAAGAATCACCACCACATGGCAAAATTTAATCGAGAAAATGATAATCGTCCAGAATTTCAGTTAGGTTATCGGGAAAGACCTGATTGCGCAGCAGCGACTGTGCAAGGTGGACAGCCTGCCCGCGGCTGTCCGAAACGGTTCCGCTGGCAAGCTGGGTTTTCACCTGCTCGACTTCTACGCCGTAGCTCTCCCCATCATAATAGATATAATACTGTAGGCAGCTGCTTCCAGTCGTAGATTTTCCAATTAATTCCTTACGTATCTGCATTTTCTCCGCTCTCCTTTGCTGTTTCAATTGAATACTCTCCGTTGCTTGACAGGCTGTGACAATCGTTCACACTATCGCCGACAGGAAGAACGCATCTCTCCTTTTATAAACAAAAAAAATAGGAGAAACCGGCGTCTTTTTCAACAAAAACAAAAAGCCCGGCAGATCTTCCATATGGCTTACTTGTTAAGTCATTCTTATAATACCTTTTATCGCCTAGATTTTCAAGGGCAAAAGTGGAGTATTTAGTAGGAATGAACAAAAAGTACCATATATTACCCCGAAAACAAGAAAAGGGCTTATTCTTTAGGCAATAAGAGAGCAAAGAAGTAAGCTTGGATTTCACAAGATTAGAGTTTTGTATAATTTGGCTTCACACCAGCAGGAGAATAATCCATTTTATCCAAATACAGTTTGTACTGATTTCCTAAAGAATTGCATAAAGTGAAAACAGCAGGGGGGATTTCCTATGACAAACTGGCACAACTTGACAGTGGCCGTATGTGAAAAAAAACTGAACAGCAAACCGGAGGGGTTAAATCGGGCACAGGCCGCGGACCGGCGGCGCACATGGGGGAAAAATGCCCTTGCAGGACAACATGGGCAGCCGCTTATCCGGCGCTTTTTAGCACAGTTTCAAGATTTCATGGTGCTGATTCTGCTGCTGGCAGCTGGTGTATCCTTTTTTACCTCCTGGCTGCAGGGCAGCACGGATTATATTGATTCCATTATTATTCTGCTGGTGGTCAATGTCAACGCAGTGATTGGCGTTGTGCAGGAAAGCCGCGCAGAAAAGGCGCTTGCCGCATTGCAGGAGATGGCGGCACCGCAGGCAAAAGCTGTGCGGGGTGGCAGAACGGTACATATTCCGGCGGAAGACCTTGTGCCGGGCGATGTTGTTTTGCTGGAAACCGGTGACCTTGTGCCGGCGGATATTCGCCTGACGCAGACCACCGGACTGCAGGTGCAGGAAAGTACGCTAACCGGAGAAAGCAGGGCGGTCCGCAAAGACGCAGACATCCTGTGTTCGGAAACAGCGCCGTTGGGGGACCGACACAATATGTGTTTTTCCTCTACCAGTGTGACGGCTGGACATGGCCGCGGGTTGGTGGTTGAAACGGGAATGCACACACAGGTTGGGCATATTGCACATATGCTGACAACGCAGAAAACACCGCAGACACCGTTGCAAAAAAAGTTGGAAGTAACTGGGAAAGTATTAGGGACAGGCGCTTTGGTTCTGTGCGGCATCATCTTTATTATGGGACTTGTGCAGGGAACGCCGCCGCTGGAAATGTTTCTAACCTCTATTTCACTGGCGGTCGCTGCCATTCCAGAAGGACTGCCGGCGGTCGTTACCATCGTTCTGGCAGCTGGGATGCGTCATATGGCGGAGCACCGGGCAATCGTCCGCCATATGATGGCAGTGGAAACACTGGGCAGTGCCAGTGTCATTTGCAGTGACAAAACCGGCACACTGACGCGGGACCATATGACGGTGACCGAACTGCGGAACGCTTCTGGGTTACTGCCGGCACACAGTACACGACGGCGGGAATTGCTGGACGATGCCGCACTGTGCACCAACTGCACAGTGGACGGCAGCCATATCTCGGGGGAAGCAACCGAGGCGGCCTTGTGTGAGGCGGCCGGAAACAAAGCGGTGCTGGACCGGCAGTTTCCCCGTGTGCGGGAAGTGCCGTTTTCTTCAGCCCGCAAGCGTATGACCGTAGTAGTTCGCCTGCCGGGCGGACGTTTTCGTGTGATAACAAAGGGCGCGCCAGATGTACTTGCCCCCCTGTGCCGCGGCGGCTGTGCGCTGGCACAGAACCATGAAATGGCCACACGGGCGCTGCGGGTACTGGCAGTGGCACAGAAAGAGGTTTCGTCATTTTCTGGTGTCAGCGACCAGTCGCTGGAAAGCAATTTGCAGTTCATTGGCCTTATCGGTATGTCTGACCCACCGCGGCCGGAGGCGGAAGATGCGGTTGCTTTGTGCCAGCAGGCGGGCATACGGCCAGTGATGATTACGGGCGACCATGTGGAAACAGCGGCGGCCGTCGGGCGGGAACTGGGCATTTTGGGGGATGGAAGTGTGCTGTCCGGTCCGGAGCTGGATGCTATGAAACAGGAAGAACTAGCCTGCAATATTTATCGGTATACCATTTTTGCACGCGTGACACCGGCACACAAGGTGCGCATTGTGCAGGCACTGCAAAGCCGCGGCGAAGTAGTGGCCATGACCGGCGATGGTGTCAATGATGCACCGGCGCTGAAGGCAGCAGACATTGGCTGTGCCATGGGACGCAGTGGAACGGATGTGGCAAAGGGTGCGGCAGATATGATTTTGGCGGATGACAATTTTGCCACGATTGTAGAGGCCGTTCGGGAAGGACGCGGCATTTACAGCAATATCCGCCGGACCATTCATTTTTTGCTTTCCTGCAATGTCGGGGAACTCTTGGCGGTGTTTGTCAGTTTCCTGCTGCGGCTGCCGCTGCCGCTGGCGGCCATTCAGCTGCTGTGGGTCAATTTGGTTACCGATTCATTTCCGGCGCTGGCGCTGGGCGCAGAGCCGGTGGACCGCGATGTCATGAAGCAGAAGCCGGTGCGACGCGGCAGCAGTATGTTTGGGGGCGGCATGGGCTGGTCCATTCTGGTAGAAGGCTGTTTAATTGGTGCTTTGTCCCTGCTGGCATATACGATTGGGCGGGTATTCTTTGACGCCAATCCGGCGAATCCCGTGATTGGGCGTACCATGGGTTTTGCTGTGCTGAGCTTATCACAGCTTGCCCATGCCTTTAATATGCGTAGCGACACGCATTCCCTGTTTGAGAAGGGACGTCCGCGCAATCCCAGTTTGATAGCGGCTACAGTTGCCTGTGGTGCGGCTATGGCGGTGGTTGTGGCAGTCCCTGCACTGGCAGTCATCTTCCGCACCGCGGTGCTTTCGCCGCTGCAGTGGCTGCTGACGCTTTTGCTGTCGGTTGTGCCGATAACAGTGGTGGAATTGGAAAAAGCACTAAAACGCGTACAGGAAAAACATGCGGCGCGCCGCCGGAGAATGCTGCCAAATAAGATAAACCGGCAGGAGCCATAAAAAAACGGAAGCCTTTAGAGGCTTCCGTTTTTTAGCGTGCAGAATTATTTTTAGGCTGCTTTCTTTTCAATCAGCTGTTCGTCCGGTGGTCGGGTGCCGACGTACCGGCGGGAACCCAGCAGTACCAATATATAACCGAACAGAATGGTTCCGTAATAGGTAATCAGACGCCAAACCAGAATAGCAGGCGTGGTGAGAGAGCCGAAGAAGATGGTGCAGAACGCTTTAAAGGAAATTTCCGCGCCGCCGGAGCCACCCGGCAGCGGAACAAATGCGACAACGGTTGCAGCGAAAACCTCAGCTGCGATAATCAGCCATACGGAGGCACCGTGCAGGTGGAAAGCACGGTAAATGCAGTAAGTGTCCAAGCTGCCAAAAATCAGCTGTACAATCGTGATGGAGCAGACAAGGACATACAGCCGGCCACAGTTTTTCCCCATGGTTTTAAATCCGGCATGGAAAGAGTCCAGCTGTTTAATAATGGTTTGGTACAGCTCTTCCGGATTTTTTACGATATGAATTTTGTTCAGCCCTTTCAAGCAGGTGTGCAGAAGCCGGTAGATGAAGCCAGCGTTTACGGAAACCAGAACCACTGCTGCAATGAAGATAATATTTGTGACAAGCCCGAAAATTGTAAACATTGTCAGATGTGTTACGTTTTCTACGAAAAAAGAAAGCTTGGTCGCCACCAGCAGCAGGGAAAAAGTCAGCGCCGTTGTTTGATGTGTAATCGTTTTAGAGGAGATAATAGCGGCGCTTTTACCGGGCTTCATTCCCATTTTGGACATATAGTAAATCTGCATGGGTTGTCCGCCAGAGGAAAATGGTGTGATGGCGGAGTAAAAAATGCCCGTAATGCCAATCATGAAGGAGCGCCCATAAGTCCAGCTTGGATACAAATGACGGCACAAAAGCCAGTTGCACAGGCCTTCCAGTACCCATGTGACGACCAGTGTGCCGAAAGCCAGCAGAATCCAAAATGGGTCCAGCGTACTGAGAATATGGCCTAGCTGTGAAATGCTTTCTTCTTTAAAAAGAGAAAATAAAAGAATGGCCATGGTCACGGCCAGAACAATGACGGTAAAAAGGTGTTTTCGAAGGGCCCTGAAAAAACGTTTCATAATATCTCCAATCAAGAGGTAATAGGGGAAAGAAATAAGCGGGACACTCCTGCGGAACTGCCCAGACGGCAGACAATTTTCTATAATCATACCGCATTCCGGCCAGATATACAAGACTGCCTTTTTATCCTGCGCAGGAAACAGAAAAGGTATGTATATATAAAAAGCACCCTGTGCCGTGGTGGACACAGAGCGCTGCTTTTTGAGAATTATGAACGATGCGGCGGAATAAAGCCGACTTTTTTCATGACTTTCTGCAGGGTGCGGTTGGCGATGCGGGCAGCTTTTTCGGCACCGTCGTTCCAGTACTGTTCCATATAATCGCGGTCACTGCTGTACTGGGCAAAGCGTTCCTGAATGGGACGCAGGTGCTCAATGACAGCTTCACCGACAGCTGCCTTAAAGTCCCCATATCCTTTTCCGGAAAAATCATGTTCAATCTGGTCGAAGGTTTCACCGGTGATACAGGAGTAAATCTCCATTAAGTTGTTGATGCCGTCCTTGCCCTCGCCATAGTGGACACTTGCTTCGCTGTCCGTAATGGCGCGCTTGAATTTGCGCATAATGTCGTCCGGCTTGTCCAGCACATAGACACAGCCGTTTACGTTTTCGTCGCTCTTGCTCATTTTATGGGACGGGTCCTGCAGGCTCATAATGCGCTTACCTTCTTTGCCAACGAAAGCCGCGGGCAGGGTGAAGGTGGGGGAGTAGGCGTTGTTGAAGCGTTCGGCAATGTTGCGGGTAAGTTCCAGATGCTGTGTCTGGTCCTCACCGACCGGGACAAAGTCCGTCTGATACAGCAGAATGTCCGCTGCCATCAGGCTGGGATAAGTGAACAGACCGGCGTTTACATTATCAGCGTGCTTTTTGGATTTATCTTTAAACTGTGTCATGCGCTGCAGTTCCCCGAACTGTGTGTAGCAGTTCAGAATCCATGCCAGCTGCGAATGAGCCGGCACATGGCTCTGCAGGAAAAACAGGCTGCGTTTGGGGTCAATGCCGCAGGCCAGCAGCAGGGCATAGGCATTTAATGTGTGGTGACGCAGGTCGGCTGGCTTTTGCCGGACGGTGATTGTGTGCAGGTCTGCCAAAGCAAAGATGCAGTCATAGCTGTCCTGCAGGGATACCCAGTTTTTTAATGCGCCCAGATAGTTGCCCAGGGTGATGTCACCGCTTGGCTGAATCGCGCTGAAAATGCGCTTCTTGCGTTCTGGCGTTTGTTGTTCCATTTGTATAACCTCCTGTACAAACATGGTTGTTGCTCTTATTTTGTCTGGCAGCAAAGACGGAAAAAAGGCTCCTGTCCCCCTTTTCCGAAGAAGAAGAGAGGGACAGGAGCCTGTAAAATCTCCTGCGGTGCCACCCAGTTTGACGCGAATGCGCCCGCTTAGTGTACATATATACTGCACTTTCCGGAATAACGGGCGGAAAGTCCCGCTTCCCCTACTGCGCAAAAAATTGCGGTTCAGTTCAGCCTCAAAAGTCCATTCGGCGGAAGCTGCGGCACCGGATTTTCACCCAAAGGTCCGGCTCTCTGCGGGGGCAGTTTTTCCGCTTACTTGTCTTTCTCACAGGTTTTGCTGTATGATTGCTGCTTTTGACGCTATTATAGGCAGGCCCGCGGGATTTGTCAAGCGGTTATACGGGCCAGTCGGCAGCCAGTTTGCCAAGAATGGAAATGCCACGTGCGAGGTCCTCATCTGTTGGAGAAGAATAGTTGATGCGGAAACTCTGGCAGGGTGTGTTTTCATCGGTGAGGAAAGCGTTGCCGGGAACGACACACACTTTATGCAGAACGGCCTGCTTACAGTAATCAATCATCGGAATGGATGCAGGCAGTGTGCACCAAATGAACAGGCCACCCTGAATCGGCCGATACTGCAGCAGCGGTGCGGTTTCCTGCAGGGCTTTTTCAGCAACCGCATATTTTTTGGCGTAAATTTTCCGCAGTCCACACAAATGCTTTTCAAAATCCCAGCCATGTAGGAAGCGGTGGATGACATGCTGACTCCAGATGTTGGTGTGTACATCACTGCCCTGTTTGCAGACGACCATCTTCTGCAGCAACGTGCTGCCGCCAGCGGCAAAGCCGACACGCATACCGGGGGAGATGGTCTTGCTGAATGTGCCGGAGTAGAGGACACGTCCTTCTGTATCCAGTGTTTTAATAGAAGGAATATTCTCACCCGCAAAGCGCAGGTCACCATAAGGGTTGTCCTCCAAAATCAAAACATCGTATTTTTTGGCGAGGTCGTAAATGCCGCGGCGCTTTTCCCAGCTGGTTGTCAGGCCGGTTGGGTTCTGAAAGTTGGGGATTGTGTAAATAAACTGAACTTTCCGGTCACTTTTCAGAATATCCTCTAATTTGGTGAGGTCCATGCCGTCTTCCTGCATGGGTACGCCTTTCAGTACAGCATGGTAAGAACGGAACGAGTTGAGGGCACCGATGAAACTTGGCTCTTCACAAACGACAGTATCTCCCTCGTTAAGGACGGATTTGCCGAACAGGTCCATAATCTGCTGGGCACCGCTGGTAATGAGGACACTGTCACCGGGCGTGTGAATGCCGCAGTGCTTTTGCAGAAAGGCGGTCACGTCTTCCCGCAGGGCGGGCAGGCCCTCGGTTACACTGTATTGCAGTGCATCAATGGGCTGCTCCCGCAGGAGGTCATCGCTGCAGCGGCGAATGGCCTCTACCGGAAAAGCTTCCGGTGCGGGGTTGCCGGCAGAAAGGGAGATAACCTCCGGGTCAGCAGCATATTTGAAAATTTCACGAATCGCTGAGGGCTTCAGGGCTTTGACACGGTCGGAGAAATGGTAGTCCATTTTTTTACACCTTCTCTATTAGATTCCCATTAAAAAACTGCCCGCAAGGGCCGTGGCGGTACAGCTTTCTTTCTATTTTAGCACATTTGTACGGACAGCACCATAAAAAGTATGTGCACAGCGGCCAGTTCTGCGACAATCCGACATGCGGCGGCTTGTATAATAGAAATTACAAATTTGTAAATAAAGTACATATAGCGGAATGCTGCAGGAAATGGAGTGGTTCGACAATGGCAAAAGAGCAGACGCTGAATTGGGACCGGGCGGGCACCGCCATGAAGAAGGCCGCACGCCAGGCGGCGTTCTTTGCAATGGGCCTGTTGGCAGCACGTGCTGTGGTATTTGACCGGTGCGCACCTTTTGGGGTAGCGCTGGCGGCAGCCTGCCCATGGGAATACGCGGCGGCAGCGGCGCTGGGTTCAGTGCTGGGGTACCTGCTGCCGGGGACAGTGACCGTACCGATGCACTGCCTAATGGCACTGCTGGCGGCAATGGGTATTAGATGGGCGCTGCGGGAAGCGGCTTCGCGGTTTTTACGGGTGAAAGCGCTGTTTGCGGCGCTGATGGCCGGTATACCCATGCTGTGTACGGGGATGATTGTCTTTTATGTCAACAGTACGGGGACAAGCGGTGCTGCCTATGCAGTGGCTGAAGGCCTGCTGGCAGCCGGCTGGGGATACTTTTTCTCCCAAACAGGGGACCTGTTGGACCACCAGCTGCGGCAGGGAAACTGTTTGCCGCAGGAGCTGACCTGTGCGGCTTTTTCGGCCGGCGTATTTTTGCTGGCGCTTTCTGCACTGAAAATAGGGCCCGTGTCGGTTGGTGGTATCCTTGCGGTGCTGATTACCTTATATGCAAGTGAATACAGCGGTGTAGCCGGTGGCAGTGTATCCGGTGTAGCGGCTGGCGCCTGCCTGTCCTTTTCCGGCAGCGGATTAGGCGGACTGGCAGGTGCGTATGGAGTCGGCGGTCTGCTGGCGGGGCTGTTTGCGCCCATGGGCAGGCTGGCAGGTGCCTGTGCTTTCATTTTAAGCAGCGCGGTTGCAACTTTGCCGGAAGCACTGACCACCCAGCGAATGGACACGCTGTGGGAGGTGGCCATTGCCGCTGTATTGTATATTCTTCTACCGGAACGCCTGACCGGGCGGATTTTAGGGCATTTTTCCATATCAACCGCAAGTGTCGGAGAAACGCCGCGCGCACAGGATTTGCGCCGGACGGTTGTGACAAGACTGGACCACGCCGCGAACGCGCTTGGAAATGTAGCGGACACGCTGGCACAGGTGGGCGAAAAGCTGGACAAGTCTCAGCAGGCACACAGGCAGTCAGCGCTGCAGGTGTACAGCCGTACACAGGCTTCACAAAACCGCCGACGGCTGGTTCAGCAGTTTTCCGTCGTGCGTACAATATTAGAAGAAATGGCATCGGAATTTGAGCTGTTCGAGCACAGCGACAGCACAAGCGCCAGTTTGGTATCAGAAGTACTGTATGAGTTTTCTTTGCAGCCGCTGGATGTCAGCTGCAGAGTGGATCGATTTGAGCGCATGACAATTGAAGCAATGATTGTGCGGGGACAGGGCATACAGGTCAACAAAGCGGAATTGACGCGTGAGATTTCCAAAGTATGCGGGCGGACTTTTTCACAACCGAGCATCAGCCGGACACAAACGGCATGGCGACTTGTCTTTTGTGAACGGCCGCAGTTCCGTGTCATTGCGGCCAGTGCCCGACATAACTGTGGGGATAATATGCTGTGCGGGGACAGCACCCGCTGCTTTGAGGACGGCACTGGCCGGTACATCTGCATTTTAAGTGACGGCATGGGAGCCGGTGGCCGTGCGGCAGTGGATGGCGTGATGGTTTCGGATTTGCTGACACAGCTAATAGAAGCAGGAATTGGATTTGACAGCGCACTGCAGATTGTCAACACAGCCATGGGAGTGAAATCTGGTGACGAATCCACGGCTACGGTAGACCTTGTCAGTGCGGACCTGTATACTGGCATTATTCAGTTCTGCAAGGCCGGCGCCGCCATGAGCTTTGTCTGTCGACAGGGAAAGGTTTATCCGGTGGACGCACCCGGTCTGCCCGTTGGCATTCTGGAAACAGCGCAGTTTCACTGCGCACAGGAAGAACTGGGGGACAGTGACCTGCTGGTGATGCTCAGTGATGGTGCCCTGTGTGCGGGAACAAAATGGATATGTGATTTGCTGGCAGCTCCGGGGGATGCCAAAACACCGCAGGAATTGGCGGAGGCAATTGTTGCGGGTGCCGTGGCCCGCCGCAGTGACGGCCATGACGACGATGTTACGGCGGTGGTTCTGCAGCTGCATGCGTACCGTCCTGCTATGGAAACAGAAGAAGAATAAAAGATACAGGAATCCGGCCGTATGTGCAGCTGCACGGGCCGGATTTTTTTGCCTATAAAAAAGGAAAAAATTTTTTCCTCCTTATTGTATAGGCAAAGAGACTGAAAGCAGGTATAATGGTGAAGTTGACAGAATAGGAAGTGGGGACAGAAGCATGAGGAAAAAGCCTGTATGTTTTCTGGCACTGACGCTGGCACTTGCCTGCTTGACGGGATGTGCACTTCCGGAAACAGACAGTGTATCTATTCCACCGGTCCAGACGGTTTCTTCAGCGGCAGCGGGACAAAGCTGTACGCTGGTGTCACAGCGGGGAGATTACAACGGCCTGCCCAGTGACAGCTGCCGCCGGCTGTACCAGCAGATGCTGGCCTGTGCCGGAAAGATTGCAGACCAAAAAGAAAAGAATGGCTATCCGCTGCAGCCTGCTGTCCTGTACACACAGCTTTCGGACAAAGATACACAGCTGACAGTGATGGCATTTTTTAATGATAATCCACAGATGTTTTGGGTTTCTAATCAATATACCTATACTTACTCTTTCACTGCAACCAGTGTGCAGCTGTACAGCCGTGTTTCACCAACAGTCTGCAGCAGTATGCAGAAACAGCTGCAGACAGCTGTGATAAGGGCAATGGCCGGCACTTCCGCCAAACAAAGCGAACTGGAACGGGAAGAAAACATTTATCAGGCGCTGGCGGACCGCTGCAGCTACGCGAATTCTTCTGCAGGCAAGGAACAGGACTGGCAGGACTATACTTCTTATGGTGCCCTCGTAAAAGGCAAAGCAGTTTGTGACGGCTATGCCCGTGCCATGCAGCTTTTGTGTGCGGAAGCGGGACTCTCCTGCCGGCTGGTCAATGGCAGCTCCAAAGGTGCGGCACATATTTGGAACCTGATTCGCATCGGCGGGAAGTGGTATCACTTTGACGGCACATGGATGGACAGCAGCGTGCGTACCTATGATTATTTCAATTTAACGGATACGCTGATACGGCAGGACCATACCATTTGTCCATCAAACGGGAACAATGCGGCCGACAGCAACCTGCCGATGCCGAGCGCCTCTTCCATGGATGCGAACTATTATCAGGCACGCGCGGTGCAGCTGACCAGTTTGGACAACAACAGCAAAAAAAAGCTGGCGACAGCTTTGGCACAGGCAGCAGCCAGCGGCAGGACGGTGCTGGCACTGCATTTAGGGGAACATCTGCCATACCGGCAGACAGTAGATGAGCTCTTTAATAGTATGCCGTATTTCTTTCAATCTTGTGTGGCAGCGGCGAACCGTGCACTGCCTGGCGGAAAAAAGCTTTATTATGATGGAATGCACTACAGCACCGCGGAAGCACAGCGTGGAATAAGCATTCAGCTGACTTATGCAAAAAACGGCTGAAAAACGGGCATAAACGCGCTTTTTAAAAAAAAGCAAAAAAAGATGAAAAAAGTAGTTGACAAAGGGAGAAAGCAGTGGTATTATATATGAGTCGCCGCGAGAGAGGCGCCCGGGGCTAAGGCCTAAGGGAGCTGAAATTGAGGCGGCGCAGGACCTTGAAAATTAAACAACGATGACAAGTAACGGACCCGAAAGATTCCGAGAGGAATGACGAGAAGCTGACTCGTAAAAAAACAGCAAAACGATACGCAAGCGTATCAAAACGAGCTACAAAAGCTCTAGAGTAGATTTGGATGCCGAAAGGCGTTTAGATATCATATTTTAGAGAGTTTGATCCTGGCTCAGGACGAACGCTGGCGGCGTGCCTAACACATGCAAGTCGAACGAAACTTTTTGCTTCGGTAGAAAGTTTAGTGGCGGACGGGTGAGTAACGCGTGAGGAACCTGCCTTTCAGAGGGGGATAATGTCTGGAAACGGACACTAATACCGCATGACATTTTCTGTTCACATGGACGGAAAATCAAAGGAGCAATCTGCTGAAAGATGGACTCGCGTCCGATTAGCTAGATGGTGAGATAATAGCCCACCATGGCGACGATCGGTAGCCGGACTGAGAGGTTGAACGGCCACATTGGGACTGAGACACGGCCCAGACTCCTACGGGAGGCAGCAGTGGGGGATATTGCACAATGGAGGAAACTCTGATGCAGCAACGCCGCGTGAAGGAAGACGGTCTTCGGATTGTAAACTTTTGTACCTAGGGACGATAATGACGGTACCTAGGCAGCAAGCTCCGGCTAACTACGTGCCAGCAGCCGCGGTAATACGTAGGGAGCGAGCGTTGTCCGGATTTACTGGGTGTAAAGGGTGCGTAGGCGGCCAAGCAAGTCAGCTGTGAAAACTATGGGCTTAACCCATAGCCTGCAATTGAAACTGTTTGGCTTGAGTGAAGTAGAGGTAGGTGGAATTCCCGGTGTAGCGGTGAAATGCGTAGAGATCGGGAGGAACACCAGTGGCGAAGGCGACCTACTGGGCTTTAACTGACGCTGAAGCACGAAAGCATGGGTAGCAAACAGGATTAGATACCCTGGTAGTCCATGCTGTAAACGATGATTACTAGGTGTGGGGGGTCTGACCCCTTCCGTGCCGGAGTTAACACAATAAGTAATCCACCTGGGGAGTACGACCGCAAGGTTGAAACTCAAAGGAATTGACGGGGGCCCGCACAAGCAGTGGAGTATGTGGTTTAATTCGAAGCAACGCGAAGAACCTTACCAGGTCTTGACATCCAACTAACGAAGCAGAGATGCATTAGGTGCCCTTCGGGGAAAGTTGAGACAGGTGGTGCATGGTTGTCGTCAGCTCGTGTCGTGAGATGTTGGGTTAAGTCCCGCAACGAGCGCAACCCTTACTGTTAGTTGCTACGCAAGAGCACTCTAGCAGGACTGCCGTTGACAAAACGGAGGAAGGTGGGGACGACGTCAAATCATCATGCCCCTTATGACCTGGGCTACACACGTACTACAATGGCCGTTAACAGAGAGAAGCGATACCGCGAGGTGGAGCGAACCTCAAAAAGCGGTCTCAGTTCGGATTGCAGGCTGAAACCCGCCTGCATGAAGTTGGAATTGCTAGTAATCGCGGATCATAATGCCGCGGTGAATACGTTCCCGGGCCTTGTACACACCGCCCGTCACACCATGGGAGCCGGTAATACCCGAAGTCAGTAGTCTAACCGCAAGGAGGACGCTGCCGAAGGTAGGATTGGCGACTGGGGTGAAGTCGTAACAAGGTAGCCGTATCAGAAGGTGCGGCTGGATCACCTCCTTTCTATGGAGAACAGAGCAGATGAAACAAGCTGCTCGAAATCCTAGGTCGGTCGGATTAAAAGCTTGTCAATCGTTGTTTAATTTTGAAGGCCTTGCGATGCAAGACTTTCAGAAGATGGTGGACGGGAAAAGCCACCAGTATGGGGGTATAGCTCAGCTGGGAGAGCGCCTGCTTTGCAAGCAGGAGGTCAACGGTTCGATCCCGTTTATCTCCACCATGGGCTTCTGGTGAGAACCGGAAAGCCGGGAAATGGGCTTATAGCTCAGCCGGTTAGAGCGCACGCCTGATAAGCGTGAGGTCGGTGGTTCGAGTCCACTTAAGCCCACCAGACGGGGAAACCCGCAGCTGTACATTGAAAACTGAATAAAGAAAAGAATGCGAAAAACGATATCAAGTAAAGTTAGAAAAATTAC